>JBBJOK010000159.1:0-6819 GCA_037721545.1 Chitinophagaceae bacterium | reverse complement strand
ACCCATGCACATATGGAAATTTGGGAAGTTGGATTTAGTGAAGGAGAATTGGGTACACGAATGTAACTATTGGTACCATTGAAAGAAAACGCACTGTTAGGTTTGCCAAAGTTATCAGTTGCAGGGGTAACATTATAGGCTATTCCATGATTCCCGTTCCCGCTGGCATCATTTGCATCTCCATTAAAAGGATAATAAGCTACCAGACCTTTAGATAAATTTATCTGAGAGAAGCTTGCATTACTAATCAGCAAAAAATATAAAAAAAAATATTTTTTCATTTGGATTTAAAAGGAGACTGGTTTCCTTATAAAGATATGTTATTTATTAAAACGAATAAGCGCCGGTATAATTGTGTGGGCTAACTGCTTTTAGCTCCTTTTTTATTGAATCGGAAACCCTGAGTGAATCAACAAAAGCATGGATGCTTTCCTTGTTTAAAGCTCTACTGCCCCGGGTTAGCTCTTTTAAGGCTTCATATGGTGTAGGATAATTCTCCCTTCTTAAAATTGTTTGAATGGCTTCCGCAACAACAGCCCAGTTGTTTTCCAGATCTTCTTTAATTTTTTCTTCATTCAATATCAGTTTCTCTAATCCTTTCGTGATAGATCGAATTGAAATAATGGTATGGGCAAGAGGGACACCTATATTTCTGATTACCGTTGAATCCGTAAGGTCTCTTTGCAATCTTGAAATTGGCAGCTTCGTGGAGAAATGCTCAAATAAAGCATTGGCTATCCCCAGGTTGCCCTCGGCATTTTCAAAATCAATGGGATTTACTTTATGTGGCATAGCACTGCTTCCTACCTCATTTTTATTAACCTTTTGTTTAAAATAATTCATTGAAATGTATTGCCATACATCTCGGCTCAAATCACTCAAAATAGTATTAAGCCGTTTGATGTTGTCAAAATGCGCAGCAAGCATATCATAATGTTCTATTTGTGTGGTAAACTGCTGGCGTTTCAAGCCTAATTTATTCTCAACAAATTGATTGGCGAATTTTATCCAGTCCAATTTAGGGAATGCAACAACATGAGCATTAAAGTTTCCGGTAGCACCCCCAAATTTTGCTGTAAAGGGAATGTGTTTAAATTGCTCCAGCTGATTTTGAATTCTTTCTACGAAAACCATGATTTCCTTTCCCAAAGTTGTAGGTGAAGCAGGCTGTCCATGCGTATGTGCAAGCATGGCAACATGCTTCCAACTTCTCGAAAATCCCTCCAAACTGTTTTTCAATTCCGTAATCAATGGTAAATATTCCTGTTCAACTGCATTTCTCCATAACATCGGGATGGCAGTATTATTTATATCCTGCGACGTTAAACCAAAATGGATCCATTCTTTAATAGTTCCTCCGCCACTCAATTCCAATTCTTCTTTTAAAAAATATTCAACAGCCTTTACATCATGATTCGTTGTTGCTTCAATCTTTTTAATTTGTTGAGCATCACGTAGCGAGAAATTACTAACAAGCTTTTTTAAATGGTTTTTTGTTTTGGAGGGAAGAACAAAGAGTTTTTTCTCAGCCAGGAAAAAAAAATATTCCACTTCAACAACAACCCTTTGTTTAATTAATGCATATTCTGAAAAATATCCAGAGAGATGTTCTGTTAGCTTTCTGTAACGGCCATCAATCGGAGAAATAGCAGTAAGTGGCTGAAGTTCCATATAGCAAAGATAAAAAATTGCTTTAAGTCTTTTTAAATTAATAAGTATCTATGCGTTGTATTAAATTTGCAACCTGTAAAAAAACGTTATTGAACAGACAGATTAGAGTAGGAGCAGTAAATTATCTCAATACAAAGCCCCTTATTTATGGTTTTGAACAAGGAGACATGAAAGATGAGATCGATCTTGTGCTTGCGTATCCTTCAAAAATTGCAGTAATGCTTGCCACTGATGAAATAGACGTAGGGTTAGTTCCGGTATCTATTATTCCGCGATTAAAAGAACATTATATTATTTCTGATTATTGTATCGGTTGTAATGGAGAAGTGGGAAGTGTTTGTTTATTCAGCGAAGTTCCCTTAGAAAAAATTGAAAGAATACTATTAGACTACCAAAGCAAGACTTCTGTTGATCTACTCAAAATATTAATAAAACAACATTGGAAAATTGATCCTATTCTCATTTCTACCTCGCAGGATTACAGAAAATACATAGAAGGTAATACTGCAGGATTGATAATAGGAGACAGGGCATTAGAACAAACAAAGCTATCAGCCTATAAATATGATCTGGGATTAGAATGGAAAAAATTTACAGGCCTGCCTTTTGTTTTTGCGGCATGGCTAAGCAATAAAAAATTAGATACTGCATTTATTGAGTCTTTTAATAAGGCAAATTTAAGTGGGCTGCAACAATTAGATAAAGTGGTAAATGAAAATCCTTATAAATTATTTGATCTTAAATCTTATTACACTTCTTACATAAATTATAACCTGGATGATAAAGCAAAAGAAGGCTTATACCGTTTTCTTAATATTTTAAATGCTGAAAATATTCGAAATCTAAACTAATCATGGATTTAAAATGAATATAATATTTTTGAACACTTATCGCTCTTAATTAATCATTATGAAAGTTGTAATATTTGCCGGAGGATTGGGCACGAGGATCAGTGAAGAAACCGATGCCCGGCCAAAACCCATGGTAGAGATTGGAGGAAAACCAATGTTATGGCATATAATGAAAATTTACAGCCACTTTGGCTTTAACGACTTTATCATTTGCCTTGGCTATAAAGGTTATGTTATTAAAGAATATTTCATGAATTATTTCTTGCATAATTCAGATATTACGATTGAATTAAAAAATAATAAAGTTCAAATACATAGCACCAGTTCCGAGGCCTTTACAATTACTTTGGTTGAAACTGGTATTGAAACAAAAACAGCTGGAAGATTAAAGCAAGTTGAAAAATATGTTGGAGGTGAAGATTTTATGCTGACATACGGAGATGGTGTATGTGATGTAAATTTAAATGAACTTGTAAAATTTCACAAAATACACAATAAGATTGCGACTGTAACATCTATTCAATTAGATTCACGGTTTGGGGGTATGGAAGTAAATGACAATGGGCAAGTAACTGCATTTAAGGAGAAAGCACACGATGATTGCAAATGGATCAATGGGGGTTTTTTTGTTTTAAAACCTGATGTATTTAAATATCTCGATGGCGATATGAAAAATATTATGTGGGAAGACATACCTCTGGAGCGGCTTACCACAAATAACGAATTGGTTGCTTACAGGCATAAAGGTTTTTGGAAGTGCATGGATGCGCTGCGAGACAAAATAGAGCTGGAAGAATTATGGAAAAATAATGAAGCCAAATGGAAAGTGTGGTAGATCAAAATCTTAAAAAATATTTTAGTGGCAAAAAAATTTTTGTTACGGGCCATACCGGATTTAAAGGATCATGGCTAATTACATGGCTGCACTTACTTGGGGCCTCAATTAAAGGGTATGCCTTGCAACCCGAAAATGAAAAAGATATTTATAACATTGTTTCTCCCCATTTACCTGTTGAAAGCATTATAGCAGATATCAGGAATAAACAAAAATTGCAGGAAGAAATAATTTCTTTTCAACCAGATTTTATTTTTCATCTGGCTGCTCAGGCTTTAGTTCGTCGGTCTTATAAAATACCTGCCGAAACATTTGAAATAAATATAATTGGTACTGCTAACTTGCTGGAAGCGCTGATTAATTTAGAAAAAAAATGTACTGTAGTAATTATCACAACAGATAAGGTTTATGAAAATAAGGAGAATGGCAAATCTTATAAGGAAAAAAACAGCTTAGGTGGATATGACCCTTACAGCGCAAGCAAGGCATGCACAGAATTAATAAAAACATCTTTTCACAGATCATTTTTTAATATCAACCAATTTCATTCGCACAAAAAAACCCTGGCAACTGCAAGAGCAGGAAATGTAATCGGAGGTGGTGATTGGAATAAAGACAGGATAATCCCGGATATTATTAATCATTTAAAATCAGGGAAATCAATCCCGGTTAGAAATCCAATTGCAGTAAGGCCCTGGCAGCATGTTTTAGAGCCGCTGGGCGGTTATTTATTATTAGCGGGATTGCTTGATGATCACAATAGCCGGGATAAAAAAATATCGGCTTCTTACAATTTTGGTCCAAAAAAATCAGATCATCTTACAGTAAAAAAATTTGTTGAGACTGCAATTAATAGTTGGGGATCAGGAAACTGGAAAGATACCTCGGATAAATCTCAGCCACATGAAGCAGGCCTTTTAAAACTTGATATAAATCTTGCCAAAAAAGAATTGAACTGGAAACCAAAATTAAACAGCAAAGAAGCGATACAATGGACAGTTGACTGGTATAAGCAACCTTCTGAAATGCTTTTTGAATATACCGTTGCGCAAATTAAAAGCTATCAACTTAAATGAAATTTGAAGAAATTAAACTTGGAGGTAGCTACGTAGTAGATATCCTGGCATCAGCAGATGAAAGAGGATGGTTTGCAAGAACTTTTTGTAAAGATGAATTTAATAAAATTGGGTTTAATGGGGATTGGGTGCAACTTAACCATTCTTTTACAAATGAAAAAAGTACAATAAGAGGACTACATTATCAATTGCCCCCTTTTGCAGAAATAAAATTGGTGAAATGTATTGCAGGGATTGTATTTGATGTAATTGTTGATATCAGAAAAAATTCGCCAACTTTTTTAAAATGGTTTGGAACCGAGCTCTCGGCAGAAAATAAAAAAATGATATACATTCCCGAAGGATTTGCCCATGGCTTTCAATCACTAACTGATAATTGCGAGTTAATGTATCACCATTCTCAGTTTTATAAGCAGGGTTTTGAAGAAGGAATAAAATACGATGATCCTATGATTGATATTCAGTGGCCAAATGCTGTAACTAATATTTCTAAAAGAGACGAGGAACATCCTTACCTCTCTGAAAATTTTGAGGGTTTAAATATATAATTATGAATTGCAGATTTTGTAGAACTCATTTAACTAATGTATTTATTGACCTGAATAATTCCCCTGCATCTAATTCTTTTTTAACTGTAGACCAATTAAATGAACCGGAAATATTTTATCCGCTAAAGGTTTTTATCTGTGATAAATGCTACTTGGTACAGGTAGATGAATACAAAAAATCAGATGCAATTTTCAGCAATGACTATGTATATTTTTCTTCTTTTTCAACCAGTTGGCTTGCACATGCCAAAAGGTATGTAGATATGATGGCAGAAAGATTTGGATATAATGAAAATTCGTTAGTGATAGAACTTGCATCAAACGATGGGTATCTGTTACAATATTTTAAAGAAAGAAATATCCCTGTAATGGGAATTGAACCAACAGCAAACACTGCTGAAGTGGCTATAGAAAAAGGAATAAAAACAGTTGTTGAATTTTTTACCGCAGAACTGGCTGACCGATTTGCCAATGATTGGAATGTAAAAGCGGATCTTTTATTGGGGAATAATGTATTGGCACATGTGCCTGACATTGTTGATTTTGTGTTGGGAATGAAATTAATTCTAAAAGAAGATGGAGTTATTACTATGGAATTTCCACATTTAATGCAGCTGGTTGATAATAACCAATTTGATACTATTTATCATGAACATTTTTCTTATCTCTCTTTGTACACGGTAAAACAAATTTTTGAATCACAAGGGTTAGAGATATTTGATGTTGATGAATTATCAACACATGGTGGTTCAATTAGGATCTATGCTAAGCATATTGAAGACAATAGCAAACCCATTTCTAAAAAAGTTGATTTGTTGTTACAAAAAGAAATAGATAAGGGTTTGAATACCCTGGAATACTACAACAACTTTCAGCAAAAAGTATTGAAAGTAAAATTGGATCTGACTGATTTTCTTATTGAGCAAAAAAGAGAAAATAAGAAAGTTGCGGCTTATGGCGCTGCCGCAAAAGGAAATACACTTTTAAATTACTGCGGAATAAAAAGCGATCTTATTCATTTTGTTATTGATGCAAATCCCCATAAGCAAAATAAATATTTACCTGCCAGCCACATCCCTGTTTTGAATGAAGAACAACTAAAAATTGCAAAACCTGATTATGTAATTATTCTTCCCTGGAATTTAAAAACCGAGATAACCGATCAATTGAGCTATATAAGAGAATGGGGTGGAAAATTTGTTGTGGTAATTCCAGAACTTGAAATTTTTTAAAATGAAAATTTTAGTAACAGGAGCAACAGGTTTTGTGGGTAAACATGTAATAAAAGAATTATTAAAATATGAGCACGAAATAATTGCTACCGAAAGAACTAATTCAGCTGACTTACCCCGGAAAATAAACACCATCAAGTTGGATCTTGATAAGATGGATCCAAATAAAAATTACTTTTCTGAAACAGGTGAACCCGACTTATTAATTCACCTGGCCTGGCAGGGATTACCTAATTATAAAGAAAAGTTTCACCTCGAAAAAAATCTTCCTTCTCATTCTGTCTTCTTAAAAAATATAGTAGATAATGGTTTGCAAAATTTAGTTGTAACAGGCACCTGCTTTGAATATGGGATGAAGGAAGGCTGTTTATCTGAAGACATAGAAAGTGATCCCCAAAATCCCTATGCAGCAGCAAAAGATGAATTACGAAAGTTTTTAGAGCAGTTACAGGCTGAGAAATATTATAATTTAAAGTGGTTACGCTTATTTTATATGTATGGGAAAGGACAAAATCCCAATTCATTACTTTCGCAACTGGAATCGGCATTGGAAAAAGGTGAAACAACTTTTAATATGAGCGGCGGCGAACAGTTAAGAGATTACCT
>JBBJOK010000158.1:3758-6821 GCA_037721545.1 Chitinophagaceae bacterium | reverse complement strand
ACCCGTACGTACGGTGGTGTGAGAGGCGCACCTCATCGCTTACAAGCGGTGAGGCTGCTACTCGATTCATGTGCTGCTCATCTTAAAATTTAAGAATTTATAGTTTTATAAACCTATATGGGTTTCGGTATCTTAAAGTGAGTTAAGAAATTGCTCTGCATTATGTAGATGTGCCTTTCGTTTTATGTCAGGCATTTTATCAAAACTCCTTACCAACATTCCTAACCTCGGGTTTTGCAAAAAGAAATCCCTGTGGGTATGCATAAATCTCCAGAACAATCCGTCCCATACATTTTGCCATTCTCCCTTTTTATAATCACTCATTTTCATTAAATAATTACTACCACTTATGTAGGGTTTGGTTGACATCAAACCCCCATCGGCAAACTGGCTCATGCCATAAATATTAGGCACCATCACCCAGTCATACGCATCTATAAAGAGTTCCATAAACCAACGGTAAACTTCATTGGGGTCAAACTCACACAACAACATGAAGTTTCCCAAAACCATTAATCGTTCAATATGATGACAATAACCTACTTCCAAAACTTTCTTAATAGTTATGTCTATCGGCTCTATTCCTGTAGTTCCCTTCCAAAAAGAGGTGGGTATTTTTCGGGTAAAACCCCAGTAATTTTTTGTCCGTTCTTCATTGCCTTTCAATTCATAAACTGCTCTCATAAATTCTCGCCAACCCAAAATTTGTCGAATAAAACCCTCCAATGAATTTAATGGGATTTCATGATTGCTGGCATATTGCAAAGCCTCCTCAATTATAAATTGAGGAGTTAATAGACCTACGTTCATAATGGGAGTTAAAACACCATGATGTAGTATGTTTTCATTTGAAACGATAGCATCTTCATAAGGTCCAAATTCTGAAAACCTTGATTTGAAAAATGTTTGTAGCCAGCTTTTACTTTCAGCATAAGTAGTTGGAAAACAAAAATCAGTATTCAACTTACCGTAGTTATCAGGAAAATATTTATGAGTGTAGGAAGCTGCCTCTGTATAAAACGTATTTGGAGGTAAGAAATCAACTTTTGGCGGGGTTTGTCCTTTCGGATATTTTAAACGATTCTCATCATCATAAGTCCATTTTCCCCCAACTGGTTTTTGTTTATTTTCTAATAATATATTTCTACTTTGCCGCTGATGTTTGTAAAAGTCAGTTTGAAACATTTTTTTCTTATCTGAAAAATAGGTAGCAATCTCTTCTGCTGAATTAATAAATAAAGGAGTGTGGTTTTTGTTTATCCCGATATTATGAGCCTTGCAGACTTTGTTAATCCGTCCCTCAAGCCAGTAATCAGTTGTATCTATATATTCTAAAGAATTTACTCCCTTTGTTTTCATATAAGGAATAAGTTTTCTTACATCAGCTAACTCATTATATGAATCAATATAAACTACTTTAATCTTTTTTGATTGTAGATAGTTTTCATAAAATTTCATACTTGCTCTGTGAAATGTAATTTTCTGTTTGTGAAAATTGAATTGCTTAAAGTACAGCCATTCTTCAATTAAATAAATCGTATCACATTTTGAAGCAAGTATATTTTGCTCAAATAATTGATGTGGAAAAATGATACCTGTTCTGCTCATATTTTATGTTTACTCATTCTGCATTTATCACTGCAATATTTTACTTCATCCCAAACCTTCTTCCATTTTTTACGCCAGGTAAATGGCCTGTCACATACAACACATATCTTTTGAGGCAAAAATTCTTTCTTTGTTTTCAAGACAGCGTTTGATAAAATTTAAATTGATGGTTTTGCATAAGGCAGGCGGCCTATTGCCTTTGAAACAAAGTAAGCATCAAGCCCCTGGCTGATTAAAACTTCTGCTTCTGATAAAGCAACAAATCCATCCGGGCCAACCATTGAAGCATCTATCTCAACGTGCATTACACTGCCAACAATAAGTATCGTGCCGTTCAAAGGGATAGGAATACTGTCTTCCAACTTCATGGCAATTTTTACTACAGCGTTTGCCACAAATGGTGCGTAGCAGGATGGATGATACATCTCATTAAAACCAACTTTCTCAAATTCGGAAATACCTCTGCCATACCGGGCTGATGTTTGATGTGCTTTTTCATACTGCGAAGACTGGATATAGTTTAACGTGTATTCTTTTGTTTCAAGAATATTTTGCAACGTATCTCTCTGCACACTGTCTGGCCTGTTTATTAATCCCAATAAGGCAGGGTTAGCGCCCAGGTGTATTAGCGAATTAAATATTGCCAGATTTGATTTGCCATCTGCCGATTTAGAACCGACCAATACTACCTGGCGGAAACCTGCTAATGAATTGATAAAAGCCCTTCTATAGCCTTGCTCTAATTGTTCTATGTCTTCTTTTTTCAAAATCATAATGATGTATTTACTTATGCAAATGCTTTTCTACTTTTTTCCAATAGGTAAAAAAAGAAGGATAATATCCCAGCACTTCTTCTGAAATCCAATCCCTTTCATCTTTGTTCCCGCTATATCCTGCATTGAGTGGATGCTCTTTAAAATAGATATTCTCTACTTCATATTTATCAGAGAATGATTTAAACGAACCAGTATAAATCTGAATATCAGGTATGTTTTTACTCAATGCAAACATAAAGTCCATACACTTTTTGCCTACCGGATACTTCATGAAAAAGTCGGGCTCAATTAATAAAACCCTGTTACCTGGTTCATCTTTATGCCACAATGGATCAAGGTTGTAATAATTATATATAAAAGTTGGTAGCCCGCAATTAAATTGTATACCCGAACTTTCAGGTAGTTCCAATGCAAGACTGAATTTTTCTGTATCTAATAAAGGAGTTGGCGTTACCATAATTTCAAGAGCTTCATATGGTTTATCCAAATAAGTGTTCACCTGATTAGTGTAGGTGTACTTATTGATGTTTTCCTGGTTGGCGTAGTATTTTTTATGACTATTGGCACCCGCAACCCACTGCCAGCTGCAGACATTGCTGGCCCAGTCTCCATCCAGCAAATGGTAATACATCCATTGGGCAGGATGATACCAATATGATTTGGCAATATTGCAAACAAG
>JBBJOK010000158.1:0-3658 GCA_037721545.1 Chitinophagaceae bacterium | reverse complement strand
CTAAAACAACTTCCAGCACTTTTTTAGTACTGATAACGCCTCTTGAAATATACGGCGACAAGCAGGTAACTGCTCCATGCACATAATTACGGGTTCTTCCATATTTAACCGGATCTACTTTACCCAGTTTTTCCATTATAGTTTCATAATCTGTTTCAAATTTTAAGTCCATCTACCGCTTACTTATTTTATTTAATGAAATAGTTTTTTGAAGGCTGCATCTAAAACGGGATATATCAGAATTTCTTTTTTGTGCATGCTTTTGGCTGATGCCAGTATTTACTCTCTTTCTCCACAAGTTGAAACTGCTGCGCTTTAACTCTCTTCGCATGAGTGTAATCACATTCGCCTCTGTAAAACCAAATTGTATTTTGATAGCTTCAAATGGTGTTCTGTCTTCCCATGCCATTTCAATAATTCTGTCAGTATCTTTTTGTTCCATCGATACAATTTTTAAAATGAAGTTCGCTTCCAATCAACGGTAACTGTTGAGCCCTCAGCAAGAATAACCGAGTCTGGCTGACGATTACTTAAGAAGGAGAAACCTTTTCCATACATTGATTTAAAATCACAACGGATTGAATAATCTATTACCTTATTCACCTGCCATCTGGGATGATTCACTTTATATTCCTGGGAAAGCTGACTATCTATTTTTGTATATCCGTAGTAATGTTCAAAGATGAATTCTTCTATACTTTCGGGTAACATTTGCTCATTTTCATTGGCAGCATTTACAGTTATGTGATTCCATCCTTTATTTATTTTCCATTGATACTTTATGTTTTTGAAATGATTGGTAATTTCTATTACATTTCTTGTTGGTATAGCGATGTAATGTTCTTTATATAATTTATTTGCAAGCCATGCTACTAATTTATGCGGAACAGTTTCGTTTATAAAAACTACGCCTCTTTTTATTAAATCTCCTTCAACTCTTTTCACATAAAACCGCAGATTAATTTCTTCAAAGGTTCCTAAAAACGGGATTGGTACCTTGAACAGGCTTGTTTGTTTAAACATAAAACCAACCAGGCTCACATACGTTTTATTATTGTAAAAATCCAGTGCTACACCTTTCGGCAAATACGGTGTTAACACATCAGGATCTAACTCATAATTTGCCATAATTAAGTTTTCCCAACGGGCTGATAAAAAAGTATCTGTCATTTTATTTGCAGGAGATTTTACTAAAATTATTTAACTCTTCAGGGAAGACATACCCCCATCTACATGTAAAATTTGTCCTGTTATCCAACTTGCTTTTGGGGAAAGTAAAAACGCTGCCATGCTTGCAATGTCCTCCGTAGTGCCAATTCTTTTTAAAGGATGCCGTAGAGCATTGGCTTCTCTTTTTTGTTCGTTATTTAAAAAGGATGCGGCTAAAGGAGTATCGGTTAATGAAGGTGCAATACAGTTTACTCTTATTTTAGGAGCATACTCGGCCGCCAATGATTTTGTTAGTCCTTCAAGAGCCGCTTTGGAAGCTGCTACCTGGGTATGGAAAGGTAACCCGGTTTGTACAGCAACCGTAGAAAATAAAACGATTGAAGCATTTCCCGATTTCTTTAATCTTGGTAATACTAATTGAATAACCTTTATGGCTCCGATTACCTGGAGTTTATAATCTGTTTCAAAATCGGTAGGTTTTATTCTTTCAAAGGGTCTCAGGTTAATGCTGCCCGGGCAGTAAACTAATCCTGCTAATTCATCTGGTAGAAAATCTATAGAAAGGGTTTCCTCTAAAACATTCAAATGCTGAAAATGGATATGTGGCTTTTCAACAGTTGGTTTATTTTTATTGTAAGTGGCTATTACCTGATTGCCGGATTGGGAAAGTTCCATTGCTAACTGTTGACCAATACCGCTGGAACCCCCGATTATTAAATAATGCATTGTTTTCGATTATTATTATTAAAATAACAATCATTAAAGACATTTGTTTACTACTTCACCCGCCATACGTGTAGTTAGTACATTCCTGGTCAAGGGCATTGCATTGGGTTAATTTTTAGTTTGAAGTGAAGTTCATACTTCCTCAGACAATTGCAACAACTAGTACAAAAGGGTATAGTAACTCTGGTTGAGGAGCGGTCTATAGGCTGGATTACTTTAAGAAGCAAAGTGTCTGGCAGATGAATCACGTACTTAAGAAAAACTATTGGTGGACCGGTACAGGTAGTGGTATACCTTGACAGGTATACCTAGGTAGGTTGCCATTAGAAACCCATCGTATACTCATCAGGACAAGGAGGCTTTTTAGTAGACCCAACAGAACAAAAAATTTGCGGGTCACTGGGTTTTCTCTCTGGAGTACTTCAAAGATTTGATTTTAGATTGACGTTTATCTACACGCATCAACAATTGTACAAAATTAATGTTGATTATTTTGCTAAGTATTTTGATGAATTTATTTTTCCAAATGGTTTTATCTAACTTTTAATATGCGGGTGCCAGTTTTGAATGAAAGTTCCGCTTTAAGATATTTTACTTTTTTTTACCTGTACATCATGCAAGGTATTCCGGCAGGATTCGCACTTACTGCTATCTCTAATTATTTGTTAGGAAAACATATAGAACCACAGCGGGTGGGCACTTTCATTGCCTTGGTTGGTCTGCCATGGACTTTGCAATTTGTTTGGGGACCTCTTATAGACAGATATCAATATTCTGTTATTGGCCATCGTAAACAATGGGTAGTGCTTTCACAGTTGGCTGCAATTATAGTGTCTCTGGCATTACTTGGTATAAAAGATCTACAAAATGAAATCCCAATGCTAAGTTTGGTTTTTTGTATTCACAGTGTATTTGCGTCTATACAAGTGGCTAGTGTAGATGCCATGGCTATCTCAATAGCACCTTTAAACGAAAGAGGAAAGTTAAATGGATTTATGAGGGGAGGTTTTTTATTAGGCATTGCTTTTGGTTCCGCAGTACTGTCTTTTGTACTTCATAATTTTAGTTTTCGCAGTGCCGCATTATTACAAACACTTGCACTATCAATTTTTTCTATAGTATTCTTTTTTACTAAAATAGACCGGAAAGATTTATTGCTGCCTGTACTATGGAATAGTAAAAAACAACAAATTGCAGAAGCTGCAAACCCGGATCTGCGACTAGTGTTTAAAAAGGTGTATATGGCAATCACTAGTCCAAAAAGTCTTAAATATTTTTCAGTAGTTGCTATAGTTTATTTTTGTTCAAGTGTTTTCATACGTTCTTATACATACCACCTCATTAATGTGCTTAAATGGCCCGATAAGTCAGTATCAATGTTACAGGGAAGCTGGGGAAGTGTTATTACTTTTGTGGCTATTTTAATTGCCGGAGCCGCTTCTGATAAAATAGGCGCAAAGCGAATGCAGGTAAAAGTAATGTGGGGTGTTCGTTTCTTTCTTATCCTGCTAAATTGTTCCTCACGTTTATGGCATTATGATATATTTTCCGGGTGCGCTTTGATACTTTGGAATCTTGCAGACCCTCTTCTCAGCGTCACCATCTTTTCAATATTAATGGGATTATGTTGGGAAAAAGTAGAAGGTTCTCAATTCACTTCTTATCTGGCACTGATTAACTTATGTGACGTGACAGGCTCTTATGTTACCGGTTGGTGCCTTGGTACTATTTCTGCCCCTGTTCTTGGATTGACTTGTGGAGT
>JBBJOK010000157.1:0-6828 GCA_037721545.1 Chitinophagaceae bacterium | reverse complement strand
CAGAAGATCAAACACCCATTGGCGAGCCTTTACCCGAGACTAATCCACGATAAAAAGCTTACAACCTTTTTTAGAAGAAGAACGGTGAGCATCACTGTCATCACCAACATGGTAGGTCATACCTTTTTTTAATTTTACTTTTCTTCCATCCTGTAATTCAGTTGTCATCTTTCCTTTGATACAATAAATCACATGCCCTTTGTTGCACCAATGGTCAGCAACATATCCTGCTGAATATTCAACCATTCTTATTCGTATTTCACCCAGCATTATTGTTTGCCAGGTTGCATAACCGGTTGTTCCAGCATGTTTTATTTTCTCAAATGAAGACCAGTCAAAGGTTTGGAAAGGTTGATTAGGTAGGATCATTAAATAAAAATAATAAAAAACTTTTGGTAGTCATCATCAGTACTATGTGCATCTTCATTGGCGTCGCACTCTTCTACAATATCACTTTATTGAGCTTGCGTGTAGGCTGGAAATAAACCTCAGTTTCTTAAAAAACCTAATTCATACACCTGCGGTTGAAGCTTTTCGGTTAGTGCCTTATATGCTTCTTCAAAAGGCTTAAAAGAGACAACAGGAAAATCTCCGCTGCTGTTACGGGCTTGTAATGCTTTTCGAATTTGGTACCATCCTACATCAGCCCTGTTTAGTTTTAATTCATCTCTAATTGTTCGTACATCTGTATGAGCAAAGTAAGCCTGCCAAAGCTTTTTGCCTTCGGCTAATACCTGTTGGGCTTCAATGCTTAAAGTTTTATCGGCTAAGTATTGAACCATAAAATCGCTTTCGAAACGTTCTGGTGCAGCCACTTCTTCTTCAGTAAAAGGTATAAAATGATTTACGATGCTCCATTGTTTTCCATTCCATTCTAACTCGTTGGCGCTGGCGGTAAGGTTGCTCCCATTAAATAACATCCATATCAAACAATCGGTTTTAAATTCTTCGGTTAATGGTGCTGTGGGTTGTAAGTATTGATCTCTATCGTTGAGCCAAGTAGGTTTTATGATTTTACGAACAGTAAATACAGTAGAAATCTTACAAAGATTTTCAGAGTTGATAAAATAACCTCTTGCACTTCCATACCCTGAAGAAAATACTCCTGTGTGAATTCCAGCATGTTGCAAATCATTTCCTCCACTTAGCAAGTATCCAATTGCATTATCAGACCATTTTGTTCCTCTTAAATCTTTAGTTGCAGTTGCTGGAACAATAGCATTTTTTAGAGGAACTACATCATGCTTATTCGTTTTTGGCCTATCAATCCAATTGGTTAATAGTTCTTGATTAGAAGCAGCATAAAATATTTTCTCACCAATTGGTTCTGCCTTTCTATCTAATACTTCAGTTATGATTTCTCCAATCGTTATTTTGTCCTTGCTTAACATTTCTGTTTTCCAAACTAAAAAGCCAATTGGAAAATGTCCATTTATTCCATCAAATGCTTTGCTATGAACTACAAACCCATCGATAAATTTTGCTTGCCAAGTTTCTCTAAAGTCTTCCAGAGTCGGGGCGATGACATATTTTAATGTACTAAACATTGCTAAGATTGCATTCGGAATCTCACTTGCAATTCTTACAACAAATTGTGTATAAAGTTCATTGCTTGCCTTGCCATATTCGGTCATTGCAGTTGCTGCAAGTTTAGTCTTTGCGACACCAGCTTTACTATCACCTTTACCACCACCAGCCGTATTATCTCCAGTTGTTGCCTCTGCATAAGGCGGATTAATCAACACCAAAATCTTTTTGCCATCAGCAATGGCTTTACGCAAACCATCGGGTATTTTATTGGTGAGTGTATAATCTATTTGCCCATCATCAGTTATATCATCATTCAAATAATCGTATTGAAAACGGTTGGCAGCCACACAGGTTTTGGTTGCCTTCATTACATCAACATCGGCGCTATCTAAAGTGCTCATAAAAATGTTTCGTGGGTTGCTATGCTTTACTTCAAGGTTGCCAACGCCGCAACACATATCCCATACTATGTACTCTTTCTGCCAGTTGTTGCCCAATGTTTCAGTTAGTTTATCGTAGGCTTTGTCAACAACAGCCAACGGAGTATAGTATGCACCTTTAAAACTTCGCTCATCCAGCGGAATTAGGCTGTCACGCCTTTCCAGTAAATAATTTCTGTACTCAGCTTTAGGCGGACGGTGATAAATTGCCCAAAATTGGCGGTAACCCTCTCTGCTGCCCAACTCGTACAGTTTGCCGCCCAAACTAAATACCGGGCTGTTGTTTTTGTGCAGCAGTTCGGCAGGAAGGTCGTTATGAGTGCTTATGTTACCATCACTCATAATATCTGCAAAAAATAAGAGCGCATAATCTTCTTCGGCAACACCTTTTATTTCCCTGCCAATCATAACTACCCATTTATCAAAAACCTGTTTCAGATTATCAGGTGTTATTTGCGTACGGATAATATCGCCGATTTTGATAGCCGTTTTAAGTGTGCTTATAAATTCATCTTCGTGGGTTTCTATTTTAAAACTCACCAGGTAAGTACCGATATAAGTTGACACAACATCCAATGCATCCTGTGTGTATCCGCTGGCGCTCTTGCCCCATTTGATAGGTTGCTTTTTATTCGATAAAAGGGGCAACGCATCGGCCGTTTTCATAATAGCAGCTTTCTTGGTATCTATTACACACAAAAGGGGCGGTACTTCTTTACCTTTATTTAATGCCTGCTGTACATAGTGCAGCAACTGTGTAAACATTTGATAGGTGCTGTGCTTGTAACCATCTTTTGCTTCAAACCAAATTTCTTTTGTTTGAATGTCGTAAAGATTTTTAGAATAATCTTTAATGCCCAATGCTTTTATGTAAGCATCTTTTACATCTTCTTCGCTTTTGGCTAATTGTAGTTTTTGGTATAGGGTCATTGCAGGTTGTGAGATATTCCGTAAAATAAAGGTTTTCAGATAACTGAAGGCAAAATTTTAATTTATCCTTC
The DNA here is from genome assembly GCA_037721545.1 of Chitinophagaceae bacterium. GTDB lineage: Bacteria > Bacteroidota > Bacteroidia > Chitinophagales > Chitinophagaceae > Ginsengibacter. The sequence continues at coordinate 3,857 of JBBJOK010000157.1, read as the reverse complement.
CGCTCTCATCTCCTCCACCCACATATCTCTTTCATCTGGGCTAAATTTCCCAGGGGGCAAAATTATTTTCAATGTTACTGAACATACCATTCCCTTCTGCAGGCAATACTTTCTTCCATCCCCAGTGAGCAGTGCAATTCTAAGCGTAGGATAATTTTCCTCTTGGTTCAGGAATAGGACGGAAAAGTGATGTTGCAGTTTCTATCCATTCATCTATTGTTACTTCAGCATTTTGCAAGGCTTCTGCATAAGTATTACCATCTGCCAAACAACCCGATAATTCAGGGACTTCTGCAATAAAAGAATTGTCGTCTTTACTCCAGTAAATTATAATTTCATACTTAGCTTTCATCCTCATGTATATTAAATATCTTCTTTATTAACGAAACAATTGTAGTTGCAATAATAGCTCCTGAAAACGCTAAAAAGATATCTTTTGGAGCATCCCAAACATCACCTTGTGTTCCTAAATAGGCATCACCTTGTGCTTTAAAAAACAGATCTGCAACAGCCCATTCTATTATTTCGTAAAAGGCACTTATAGAAAGTGTTATTTCAATCGGCAATAACCAGGCTACCCATCGTGGATACTTAAACCATTTTAAAAACATTTCCCGCATGGGATAAGCGAGTAAAAAGCCAAAACAAAAATGCACTAACCGATCGTAATGATTCCTGGATAAATTTAAAGCATCCTTAAGCCAATATCCAAAGGGATTTTCAGCATAGGTATGCTTAGATCCATATACATGCAGGCAGAGGTAAACACAAATAAGCAAATAACTAAGGTCACTAAATTGATGCTTTTTATAACTGATAATTAAAAGGAAAACAAAAATGAAAGTCAAGGCGTTTTCGAGTAACCAATTGTTCATGTCAGTAGTGCCAATAAGTGAATTGGCCCAGGCGAAAAGGAATACCACCGTAAATATTATTAACCAGGGATTTTTTATAAAGGGTACCCTGTATTTTGATATGGTTATTGTAAATGCCATATATTATTTTGAATTTAAGTTCGCTGCTGCCTCTTTTTTGTGGGCCTATCCTTTCTAATAACAGAGCTAACGGACTTTATTAAATTTCAATAACAATTATTCTGTATGCTTTTAAAGAGTCCGCGTTATAGACAAAAATAAAAAAATAATAAAAGAATCCACATTCAAACTACTGCTTCAGGTATTTATTAAACCATGAATAATATCGTTCAAACCGATCTTTAATAAAACTGCAAAAATTTATTTAAAATTATTTATATCATAAGGAGCAAATGATGTAAATACGCTATCAGGTATATTAGTAAAAACATGGATATCAGTAATTTTTCTTTCACCGCGGGTGCCTGAAAGTTTTATTTTTCCAAATGTTTGGTAATCATCCCAAGTAAGCACAAAGTTTGGTTTGGGTTGATTTGCTTCTTTATAAAATGCCCACTGATCTACCAAATGCGTTTTTTTATTTACCCAAACATTAAATGCATTGTTGGGTGTTACGCCAACGCCTTTATATGTTAACCGCACCACGTCTGCCTTTACACCTTTTTGAGTAGTATCTTCCGATATATATTTAAGTGTTACACCAGGGTCTTTCATTTTAAAAGGCATTACTAACCAATAAGAATCATTAATCCATATATTTTTTCCTTCTTCTAAATATTTTGCCAGAGAATCCGGATTTGTCAACTCTGCACCATTTTTAAATACTTTGCCCTTTAAATTATTAATGTTTACAAGAATCTTGGTATCGTTTTTTACATTTTCTATTCTCACGTTGCCGGAATATTTATCCCAGATCAATTTGCGGCTGCCAAAAAAATTCCAGGCTATAAAATGCGTGGCATCCCAATTCTTTTTACCACCACTGGCTTTCATTACATCATTAGCAATTTTTATTGCTTTAGCATCAGAATCTTTTTCAATAAAATTTTGAGACTGTGCAAATACGGAGCCCTTACATGCGGCTATAAGTAACAAAAAAATTAAAGCTTTTCTAAAAGAAGATTTTATTTTCATATTGTTTTCGATAAGGTTATTTAAAAAGTTATGATTAGTGTTTGGTAAAAAAAAATTATAATATAATCTAACTCTCCGCTCTCATTTCCTCAGCCCATTTATCTCTTTCATGGGGGCTAAATTTCCGTGTGGCAAAATCGTATTCAATATTATTGAACATGGCGGGAATAATCAGTCATTTAATAATGCATTTACCTCATTATGTAATAGTGGAATATCTTTCATTATTATCTTCCAGATAATTTCATTATCAATTGCATCATAAGCATGTATAACCCTGTTTCGAAGATCAACAACAAGACGGGCATGCGACAATAATATATTGGGGCTTATTTTTAATAGACTTCCTGCGGCTTCACCGATTATTTCTAATTCTCTTTCAGTAGCACGTCTTTTGGTTTTGTTATTTAAATATTGTGAAAAAATTCTTTTCCCTTCAAGATGCTCATCTATTGAAAGGATTGCATCCTGAATATCTTTAAGCAGCTTTTTTTCTTCACGGCTAACCATTTATAGTAATTGAATTTTACTCTCGTTTATACTTTCTATTAAATACGGGTTATTTAATGTTTTTTCGGCAATTAAATCTACAGGCTGCTTTAATAATTTTTCTAAAGAGTGGGCTAATGAAAAATAGTTATTTGCATACGTTTCATAATCCATATCAGGTGGAAAAGTAAATAGAAAATCAATATCACTTTTCCCATTTGACTTTCCTGTTGCAGCGCTTCCAAATAAATAAGCCTTTACAGCACCATGTTCTTTGAAAAGCGTTTTTATTTCCTGTAAATTTTGTTCAACTAATTTTTCCATATAAAATCGTTGGTCACTTTTATTTCTGTATAAATATCATTAACAATATACAAATAATTAACGGCTCAGCCTTCCGCTCTCATTTCCTCTGCCCATTTATCTCTTTCATCTGGGTTGAATTTCCAGGGAGCAAAATTATTCTCCACATTGCTAAACATGGCATTCCATTCTGCAGGAGCATTGCTTTCTTCCATTACCAGTGAACGGCGCAATTCTAAAATAATATCAAGAGGGTTAATACTAACAGGGCATTCTTCCACACAGGCATTGCAGGTTGTACAGGCACGCAATTCTTCAGTTGTAATATAATCATGCAAAAGCGTTTTGTTATCAGATACAAAAGTTTTATTGGCATTTAAATTTCTTCCCACTTCTTCCATGCGGTCACGAGTGTCCATCATTATTTTACGTGGATTTAAAAGCTTACCTGTTTTATTTGCCGGGCATGCAACAGTACATCTTCCGCATTCCGTACAACTGTATGCATCCAACAAATTTTTCCAGCTTAGGTCAAAAATATCTTTAGCACCAAACACGATAGCTGCCGGGTTGTGTCCAGGTTCCTGAGCATCGGTAGGGGCCAGTTCAGGTTTAAACATATAGCTAACCTCGTTTTGTACACTCGGCATATTATCCATCATGCCTTTTGGTTCTAGCTTTTGATAATAGGCATTAGGGAAAGCAAGCAATATGTGCAGATGTTTGCTGTAGGGAAGATAATTTAAGAAAGCAAAAATACCTGCGATGTGCAGCCACCATGCTGTTCTTTCAATACCGATTAATGTTGATGCAGAAAGATTTTGGAAAATAGGAGCAAACAACCCTGACAAAACAAAATTTCCATGATCAATATAATGTTCACTCTCTTGTAATTGTAAAGCTCTATCGGCAGAATTCATGGTAAGAAATAATGTCATCAATATTATTTCTGTAATCAGAATATAATTGGCATCACTCCGGGGCCATCCATCCAGGTCATGCTTCATAAAACGCTTAAGCTTTAAAATATTTCTTCTCACTAAAAAAGCAACCAAA
>JBBJOK010000010.1:19540-24836 GCA_037721545.1 Chitinophagaceae bacterium | reverse complement strand
GCTGCTTAAGAATAATTCCAATGCTTCTTTTTGATAAAATAAAATATCAATGCAGCAATAGCTAATGTAATTACAATATACAATAAAATATTTTTATTAAAAGGCTCCTGAAACACAAAGGGGTTATTAATACCTGCACTTTTTTTAACAATGGGTCCTGAAAAATAACAATGGTCAAAAACGGCATTCCCTTCAATCTTCATTGGCGTTTTTTCTCCATAATATCTAAAATTACAGCTCCTGTAAACTATATTTTCTCCCCATGAAGTGATTAAGGTTTGCTCCCCTGCAACATTCGCATATTCAAAATCAATATGGCAATTAGAAATTTGGCAGGCTATTTCAGAGTTTATCGTTCCCCAGGTTCCAAGGCTTTCAGCAAATACATTACTGATATTAGTAGGAAAATAGCCATGTTGATTATTGTAAATAAACCTAACAACAGCACCTGCAATATTTGCCCCATTTATGATCCAGTTACCCGCCATTCTTTCTCCGCCATACAAGCCTGTTGCAAAGATGGTATGGGTACCTCCCCAGCAATAAATATTCGAAATAATATTTGCTTTTTCCTGGTCCTGCCCGCCAGAAATACATAGTTTGCAGTTTTCAAATTGAACTTTATTAATTATTGTTATCTCTGCATTTCTGGTAAGGCCGTTGGGTGACGAGCAAATACCAACTACAAAATTATTAATAATGACTTCTTCAATTTCAATTCCTGTGCTGCCGGTATTTGTCGCAGCTCCATTAAACATACCATAATAAGATCTTAACCCTGGATATCCGCCATCAGAAGGAATTTTATCTGTAGTTCGATTTGTAAATGGATCAATAACAATCGCAGCATAAGGGGAATATCTACTATCCCTGCAAACATTATCTTTAAAATTTTCGAAAGTGGTATTAAAAAATTTACGGCGGTCATTGGAGCTTGGCGAAGTAAAACGCCCGGTGAATTTTAATTTTCTGATCTTACATCCTTTGCCATTCTGTATGCCAATAGCAAATGCATCTGTAAAGGTTGGATAAATTTCACTACCCATGTTGGAATCCCAAAAGGAAGATTCGCCTAACATTTCAAGCGTGCAAAAGCCTGTACTGTAAATGATTAAAGGTTTGGAAATTTTATATCTGCCCACAGGAAGAAAAACAGTTCTGATATTATTCTTTATACAAGTGTTAATTGATTTTTGTATAGCAGTATAATCATCGGTATTGTTTCCTTTTGCTCCAAACCATTTAACTGAAAAATATTGATTTACTGTTCTGGGATTTACTGTTAGCATTGTATCAAAAATCTGTGTATGATAATTAGCTTCAATAATACCCCCGTTAATCGTTCCCTTACCGGAAAACCTACCACCTTCAAATTTTAATATTTTCCCTTCAGGAATTGTAATAGTGCCATTTATGATTGTATTGGTACTAATTATTACTGTACTAACATTGGAAGAAAATACGCTCTGCAAAACATTTGTCTGATCTGTTAGTGAATTATCTTTTGTTGTATACGTCTGAGAAAATACATTTCCATATACCAATAACAAAAGGAATAGGAACAGCAAATTTTTCATCTTATAAAGATAACTATCATTATGTTTTGCTTTTATACAAACAGATGATACAAGCAATTCGAAAAATTATTGGCCTACCCTAATTAAAAAGGTTAACTACTCTTTCATAAAATCTTTAATCCATATCACAACCAATGGGTGCGCCGGGCGGCAATGCTTCAGGAATGAATAGCTTGCCTTCTAAACGATTTTTAATTCTTTCCAAAGTTAGCAACAAATAACCTTTTTTAATTGAGCTGGCGGCAGGCAATTGTTTGGTTGCATACATCCTTATATCATCTATTGCTTTTATTATTGCGGCATTAGTAGCAAAAGATATATCGGTATTTAATGAAACTCCCAAAAGGTAAGTAAGCAATAATTGTTCATTCTGTTGAAGTATTAACTCTTCAAGTCCTTTTAAGCGTGGTGCTTTCCATGTTTTGTCCATTATAATATTTATCATTTCGCCTATGCCTAACCCATCGTTTTCAGCATTGTATTGAACCATTCTGTTCAATCGTGCAGGATTAAATAAAAATGATAAGGGAAAGTCAGCTGCACTTTCCGCTGCTGCTAATGGATCGAATGCAAGTCCTGTTCTCCTGCTGAATAATTCTTTTGTATAGCTATAACCGGCAGGTCGGGGCGGAATTAGTTTGATAATATTTTCCGGTAATGCCAGCAGTTTTGGATCCATACAATCAACAACTGCGTTTAAAGCATTCAATTGTTGCTGCTTACTAAGTGGCTGGGTTATCAATTGTCCATCTCCTTTAAGTGCATAAGAATAATTTAAACCTCCAACCTGCTTAACAACAGCTTCCAACTGGTACCGATGAAATAAATAAATGGGAACCAATACGTCTTCCAGCATAGCCATAGGCATACCGGTGCGAAGATTATTCTTACCAAATTGTGCTAATGCTTTTTGACGCACTTTCAATACATCTTTCAATCCGCTTACAGGATCTTTTCCAACATCCCATAAATGAGCGGTGGGATGTAGCCCTGCAGGGTCTCTTGCATCCCTGTCGGAGATAAATGTTAAACCATTCTTACCGGCATCAGAAAGTATTTTATTTAATGCATTTGCCTCATTGGTGCCAGCGGGAAAATCAGAATAACCATAAGATATTGTTACTCTATCCCAATCTCCAATTTGGTTTGTATAAGCGTCACCAAGATCAAGCTCTCCCTTATTATTAATGGTTACCACCGGCGAAGGATAATCCATAACACTTGCCCTTCCTTGCGTACTTGCAATATAATTATGCATCAGCCCCAGGGTATGCCCAATTTCATGTGCTGCTAATTGTTTGAGGCGCTGTAAACTCATCTTCAGCATTTTGTTATCAGCAGGTACACCATTTTCAAAAGGTGCTAATAATCCCTGGGCAATTAAATAATCCTGCCTTACACGTAAGGAGCCTAAAGTTACATTGCCTTTAATTATTTCACCCGTTCGTGGATCAACAACAGATGCACCATACGACCAGCCTCTTGTAGATCGGTGAACCCAGTTTACCATGTTATAACGTATGTCCATTGGGTCAGCATCATCTGGTAACAATTTTACCTGGAAAGCATTTTTATATCCAGCCGCTTCAAATGCCTGGTTCCACCATTGTGCGCCTTCTAATAATGCACTGCGTATGGGCTCTGGTGTACCGTTATCTAAATAATATATTATCGGTTTTACAGGTTCACTATTAATTGCTGAGGGATCTTTTTTTTGCAACCGATGGCGGGCAATAAACATTTTATTTATTGGTTCGGTAACCGGTGTGCTGTAATCAAAATAAGAAACAGCATTAAAACCTGATCGTGCATCAAATAAACGTGGCTTATAATTATTATCGGGAAGTTGAATAAATGAATGATGAATACGCAAAGTAATTGCTTCCGCAACCGGTGCAACTGTTGAAACCAAATTATCTTTTTTGGCATCTTTTGAAACATAGGTTATGCTGGTTTCAAATTCGGCATTCATCGGAAAGTTTTTTGTGCTTTGCAGATATATGGCTGACCTTGAAAGATCAATTGCATAACTTCCCTGCCTGAAAGTTTGTAATTGATTGGAAACCTGTAACGCATCTCTCATAAGAAATGCAGTGGCATCTATTAATACACTTCCTTTTGTTTCTGCTTCGGCTGTAAAACCCCACAAGGTTGATTGTGCAAAAGATTGTTCTACTGCTCTTTTTTCTGCAGCATCATTAGTTATTGCACGATAATCATAATTGGGCTGCACCATTAATATTTTATTACCGACACGGGTAAATTTTATAATGGAAGTAGTGCCTAATTTTCCACGATCTAAACCAATATCATTAGAGCCAAGACCGGCAGGTAAAGATGTTTGATATAATATTTCTGAATCAAGTTTATTTATTTCAAGCCAAATTTTTCCTGCACTTTCATCCCAATAAAATTTAATAAACCCGGGATATACTTTTAGGTTTTTTGTTTTATCCTCAATAGAAGGTAATGATTGGGATTTTATAAAAAGAGGGAGACATAAAAATACCAGCAGCAATTGTTTCATCCTATAATTTTTTAGGATACAAAATACAATTATTCAAAACAGAATAAAGCACATTATTTACTTAAATGCATGCTTCGTTCTTTGTATAGCTGCCTGAAGTAAGGATCACGAAGGTCTTTAATGAACCTGATGGCTTCGCCGGTACTTTTCATTTCGGGCCCTAATTCTTTATTAACGCCCGGGAACTTATTGAAAGAGAATACGGGTTCCTTAATGGCAAACCCCGTAAGTTTTTTCTCGAATGTGAAGTCTGCTAATTTTTTATCTCCCAACATTATTTTGGTGGCGATATTCAAATAAGGAATTTGATATGCTTTGGCAATAAATGGGGTTGTTCTGGATGCACGGGGATTTGCTTCTATAACAAATACTTGATTATTTTTTATAGCAAATTGAATATTAATTAGGCCTTTAATATGTAATGCCCTTGCAATTTTTTCAGCATACTCTTCCATAGTATGTACAATTAATGGTGACAAATTGAACTGTGGTAATACAGCATTACTATCGCCGCTATGAATACCGGCAGGCTCTATATGTTCCATTACGCCCATCACATGAAAATCTTCGCCATCAAAAATTGCATCAATTTCTGCTTCCTGGCAACGATCTAAAAAATGATCGATCAATATTTTATTTCCCGGAAGATGCTTCAATAAGCTCAGCACACCTTTTTCAAGTTCTTCATCGTTTAAAACGATTCGCATTCTTTGTCCACCTAAAACATAGCTGGGCCTAACCAATACAGGATAACCCACTTGTTTGGCAACTTCAATAGCATCATCAGTATCGAAAGCGGTTCCATAATTAGGATAAGGGATTTCCAGTGCTTTTAACATGTCGCTAAATCTGCCACGATCTTCCGCAATATCCATACTATCGAATGAGGTTCCGATAATTTTAATTCCTTTTTCATGCAGCCTTTTCGCAAGTTTTAAAGCAGTTTGCCCGCCCAGCTGAACAATAACACCCAAAGGTTTTTCATGTTCAATAATCTCCCAGATATGCTCCCAAAAAACCGGTTCAAAATATAATTTATCTGCGATATCAAAATCAGTAGAAACAGTTTCCGGGTTGCAATTAATCATAATAGACTCGTAACCACATTCTTTTATTGCCAGCAATCCGTGTACACAACAATAATCAAATTCAATTCCCTGCCCAATACGGTTAGGCCCTGAACCCAATACAA
>JBBJOK010000010.1:15864-19440 GCA_037721545.1 Chitinophagaceae bacterium | reverse complement strand
ACCATTTTAAAAACACGGGTGATGCCAAGCAATTTCCTTTTTTCATAAATATCTTCATCCGTGTAGCCTTCTCCCATTATCCTCGCCAACTGCTCATCGCTAAAACCTAAATGTTTTGCATCTTTTAAAAGTTCATCCGGAAGTGTATCGAGATCATATTTTGCTATCTCTTTTTCGCAGTCACAAATTTTTTGAATCTGGTAAATAAACCATCTGTCAATTCCTGTAGATTCACATATCCGTTTTACACTAACACCTATCATCAATGCATCCTTAATACGAAATATTCTATCCCATTTTGGAACCTTTATATATTGAATAATTTCTTCAGCATACATAAGACTTTTACCATAATAGCCAAGCCCTACCGCTTCATTCTCTAGACTTTGACAAGCTTTTTGAACTGCTTCTGCGAAGCTTCTGCCTATTGCCATTACTTCACCAACGGATTTCATTTGCAGCCCTAATGTATCATTGGCGCCTTTAAATTTATCAAAGTTCCAACGGGGAATTTTAACGATAACATAATCAAGGGCAGGTTCAAAATACGCCGAAGTAGTTTGGGTGATTTGGTTTTTTAATTCATCAAGATTATAACCGATAGCTAGCTTGGCAGCAATTTTTGCAATAGGATAACCGGTTGCTTTTGATGCAAGTGCGCTCGAACGGCTTACCCTTGGATTTATCTCAATGGCAACAATCTCTTCGGTTTGAGGCTGCAGGGCAAACTGTACATTACATCCTCCTGCAAAATTTCCCAAATCTCTCATCATTGCAATTGCAGTGTTACGCATCTTTTGATAAGCAGTATCACTTAAAGTCATGGCTGGCGCCACTGTTATGGAATCGCCTGTATGAATCCCCATTGGGTCAAAATTCTCTACAGTACAAATAATAACTACATTATCGTTAGCATCTCTTAAAAGTTCAAGTTCATATTCCTTCCATCCCAGCAATGCTTTTTCTACTAAAACTTCATGCATGGGCGAAGCTTGTAGTCCACGGTTAAGTGCTTCATCCAATTCATCTTTGCTGTGTACAAAACTTCCTCCTGTTCCACCTAGAGTAAATGAGGGCCTTATAACTAAAGGAAATCCAATATCCTGAGCAAACTCCTTTCCTTCTAAAAATGAATTGGCGGTTTTTGCTGTAGCCACCGGAACTTTCAATTCGATCATCCATTGCCTGAATTTTTCCCTATCCTCGGCTTTATCAATTGCTTTAATATCTACCCCAATCAATTTTACATTGTGCTTTTCCCAAATACCAAGTTCATCCCCTTCTTTACAAAGATTCAAAGCAGTCTGTCCGCCCATGGTTGGAAGAACAGCATCAATGGGATTGCCATCAGATTTATTTTCTTCTAAAATCTGTTCTATACTTTCTATGGTCAATGGTAGGAGATAAACTCTGTCAGCCATCATTGGGTCTGTCATGATGGTAGCTGGGTTGCTATTGATAAGGGTTACTTTAATCCCTTCTTCCCGTAAGCTACGTGCTGCCTGAGTACCGGCATAATCAAACTCGCAGGCCTGACCGATTATAATAGGTCCGGAACCGATTATAAGAACTGATTGAATAGATAAATCTTTAGGCATAGTTGTATTGCCGCGAAAGAGTGGGTTATACCGATTCCTTCGGGCGGGCAAAAATAATGCACTGCGATTTAATTTTCACAAGAAAAGTAAATGCTTAATAGTGAGATCTATACTTAAATTAAATATCTTTTCTCTGAGCCAAATAATTCTGATACCAACCTTTTGGCAACAAAAAGTTTATCAACGGGGCTGGGTTTACTATCTATCTCAGCAAAATGTTGTTTCACTTTATCTACTGTACCTTCAGCGTCATCTAGTAAATCATGCGCTTTATTTTTTAAATGAGCAATAAATTCCTGCCTTTCTTCAGGCGGCATACTATAAAATTTAAGAAGTGCAACTCCTACGGCTGCTCCTAAAATAAGTGCTCCTATTGTATTTCCTTTATTCATGATTAATAATTTAATTTTTAGGCGTTAGATTTGTGTTTAATAAATATATGCTGACCTACAGAATTACTACCTTACATAAACCGTTCCTCTTTTTTTGTTTCCAGATTTTTTTTTCTTCTCTATCAGCACAGTTATTTCCTAATAAAAATTATCCGAAAGGATATTTTATATATCCGGTACAGGCAAAAATGGGTTTAGCTGCCAATTTTGGGGAATTGCGTCCCAACCACTATCATATGGGTTTGGATAATAGAACAGATCAAAAAGAAAATCTAAGGGTATTAGCTGCTGCTGCTGGTTATATTGCAAAAGTTAAGATTGAGCCTGCCGGATTTGGCCGAGCTCTATATATAAATCATCCCAATGGATTAACAACGCTATACGCCCATCTAAATAATTTTATTCCTGAGCTGGAAAAATATGTAAAAGAGCAGCAATATAAATTGGAGTCGTGGCAGGTTTTTTTAGATATTCCTCCAAATTTATTTCCTGTAAAACAGGGCCAGTTTATTGCCTTCAGTGGCAATACGGGTGGCTCCCAGGGTCCGCATCTTCATTTTGAAATAAGAAATACCAAAACAGATAAGGTACTTAATCCTTCGTTGTTTGGTTTTCCAATTCCTGATTTTGTGCCACCAACATTAATCAGGTTAGCTGTTTATGATAGATGCCTTAGCACCTATTCACAAACTCCAAAATTGTATGGATTAAAAAGTATAATGAACAAATATGTTCCTACAACTCCCACTATTATTGCCAATACGGATAGAATAAGTTTCGGCATTTCTGCGGTAGATAAATATACGGGTTCCTACAATCCGAATGGAATTTACGAAGCTATCATCTATAAGGATGGTAAACCCGTATCAGGGTTTCAATTAGATAATATCTCTTATGATGAAACCAGGTACATGAATGCGCATATTGATCATAAATTAAAAGCGGGAGGCGGCCCTTATATTGAACATCTTTCAAGACTTCCTGGATACCCTGAAGGTGTTTATAAAGATTTTGAAAGCGATGGGATAATTAATTTAGAAGATGACAGCATTCATCAAATAAAAGTAGAAGTGAAAGATGCTTATGGTAATATTTCGGTATTACAGTTCGCAATAAGAAGGGGACAAATAAATGAAAATAAATACTATAAGAGTGAGTTGGTTGAGAAAAAATTTAATCCAGCTTTCGTTAATGTGTTTGAAAAAGAAGATATACAGTTAGTACTTGGCGAAAAGGATTTGTACGATTCTATCAATTTTACCTATTCTAAAAAAGCTTCCGTAACACCGCAGGCGATCTCTCCTTTACATTCTGTGCATACCCCACTGGTTCCGGTTCATGGTTATTATACAATACGGTTAAAGGCTGATAAGAATATAAATAGTAATGATAAAATATTATTGCAAAGAACCTGGGGAAGTAAAATAGATGTTGTAAAACCGGAAAATGAAGGTGAATGGTTTACTGGGACATTTCGGGAGTTTGGAAACTTTCAATTATTGGTGGATAATACACCACCTGTAATTATTCCGATCGGCATAAGAGAAAATTCAAATCTTTCCAGAGCATCTCAAATAATTTTTACA
>JBBJOK010000010.1:14624-15764 GCA_037721545.1 Chitinophagaceae bacterium | reverse complement strand
TTAATAATAATCAATGGGTATTTTATCAGAAGGTGATAAAGCTCCGGCTTTTAAATCAAAAGATCAGAATGGGCAAACCGTATCATTAAGTGATTTTAAAGGACAGAAAGTTGTGCTGTATTTTTATCCGGAAGACGATACACCTACTTGTACTATTGAAGCATGCAACCTAAGGGATAATTATGCTTTATTAAAACAAAAAGGAATAATTTTATTGGGTGTTAGCCCGGATGATGAAAAAAAACATAAGAAGTTTGAACAAAAGTTTAATCTTCCTTTTACCCTTGTTACAGATGAAGGAAAAATAATAATTAATAAATACGGAGTTTGGGGAGAGAAGAATTTGTATGGCAGAAAATATATGGGTTTACGTCGTACCACATTTTTAATAGATGAAAAAGGCATTATTAAAAAGATCTTCAAAAAACCCAGGTCTAAAATGCACAGTGAAGAAATTTTAAATGCCTGGTTATTGATTGATAAATAAAATTTTAAATAACATGCTACTAATGAGAAAACAATTAATGTTGATCGTGCTATTCATCAGTATGATTTTAATGATAAATAGCTGCAGCAAAGGCGGTGGAGGTGGAAGTAATCCAGCTCCACCGGCACCTACGCCTCCCCCCCCTGTTGATCCGTGTTTGAACCTCTCAATTAAATTTGCCACCCAAGTACAACCTATTATTAATGCAACGTGCGCTATCAGTTCAAATTGCCATTTAGATGGCAGTACAAACAGAGGAGGCCCCCTCACTGACTATAATAAAATATTTTTGAAAAGGGCTGATATAAAATCACAGGTTGCTGCAGGCCTTATGCCCCAATCAGGTTCGCTCACGGCTGATCAAAAAAACACAATTATATGCTGGATAAATAGTGGTGCTCCTAATAATTAATTGTAGAGATGATTAATTATTTCATTAAAGAAAATTCGTGGATGGCAAAATTTGCTGCAATTAAATTACAATCGCAACAGGCTGCAATTGTTATTGGCAAAACCATTCATCTTTACAATACTTCTAAAAAACAATTTTTACTAAATGAAAGGTGGCTAAAGCATGAGTTATGTCATGTAAAACAATTTCAAGAAAATGGTTACGTAATATTTATTGCAAAATATTTATGGGAAAGCATAAA
>JBBJOK010000010.1:10668-14524 GCA_037721545.1 Chitinophagaceae bacterium | reverse complement strand
ACCATTTCATAAAGTTCATTTGCTAATGCAATAACATCATATTCCCTACCGGTTATTTGCTTAAGAGAAACCGGCACAAAAACACCATCTACACTAAATTCAGTTTGATTGATATTTATCCCAATACCTATAATTGCCCACTGCCAGTCATTGCCTTTAACTACATTTTCAATCAATATTCCTCCTGCCTTCCTGTCATTCCAAAAAATATCGTTTGGCCATTTTATTTTAGTCTCATCACCTGCATATTTTTTATAGAATTCTAAACAAGCCAATGATACTGCAACACTTAAATAAAACTGTTGGTAAACCGTTAAAAACCTTGTAGATACTACAATAGTCAATATAATATTTTTGCCTTTTTCTGCTTTCCACATCTTCCCTCTTCTTCCTTTTCCATGGGTTTGTTCATATGAAAACCAGGCTTCGCCGTGCTTTGCTAAGCCGTCACGAACCATTCCCATGGCATAGTTGTTGGTACTGTCCACGCTGGTAAGTATTGTTAAGGGATTTGCAACAGGTAGCATTACTTTATGATTAAGAAAGAAGTAGTATTTTTGAATGAAAACCCCCTGACTTAATGTTGGGATAAAAATTGTATAAATCGCTGCAATCTACACTATAAAATAATTTACTAAGGCCTAAAAATCTTGGGCAATAAAAAAAGAATAACATTTGGATAATTTAACCGTATTGACGACTCGAAAAAAAAATAGTCAAACAAGATTAACAAGAAATAGCAAGATTTTTAAAACCATCGTTCACGCAATACAGGAAAAAAAAGGCGAAAAAATTGTAAGTCTTGATCTTCGAAAAATACCGGAAGCTGTGGCTGATTTTTTTATTATATGCGAAGCCACAAATACTACCCAACTAAAAGCCCTTGCTGATTCTGTTGAATTTGAAGTTAAAAATACCTGTGGTGAGCTGCCTTATAAGCATGAAGGAAGACAAGGAGAACAATGGATTTTAATAGATTATGTAAATGTAGTTTTGCATATAATGCTAACTGAAACAAGAAAATTTTATAGCCTGGAAGAAATGTGGAATGATGCGCCAGCTATGGAACATAAAGAACAGGTAAATAAGATAAAAAAATAAGGATTTAACTAAAGAGTTATACCGAAATATATTGCAAGAAAAGTAGATATGGCACAGCAAAATTTAAAAAAACAAATTACTAAAAAGATCAGCCCAAATAATCCGGCGTCACCTGAAGACGACCCGAAAAAAAAGGCCCGTTTTAATGTATACTGGATATATGGGTTATTATTCGCTGCTATAATAGGTTACAATATGTTCAGGCAAGTAGATACCAATGGTGTTGAAACTAATATTGAAGCCTTTAAAGAACTGGCTTTGCAGGGGGATGTAAATGAGATAAAAGTTATTAGGAATAGAAAAATAGTAAGAGTTTTCCTGAGTAAAGATAGTGTTAGCAACAAAGCTGCACAGTACAATAGTATCTTAAAAAAAGGCCAAACCGAAAACATAGCTAAACTAGAACCACCTCAATTGTTTTTTTCTATAAGTGATGACAAGAATTTTACGGAACAAATGGAAAATTTCAGGCAGGAAAATGTCGCCAATCAAAACATAAAAAAAATCGATACAACGTATGATGATGAGGGAGAATTATTTGGACAGATCATAAGTACATTGTTACCAATTTTATTGATAGGCCTGTTGTTTATAATGATGATGCGTAAGGTTGGCGCAGGTGGCGGCGGCGGCGGACCGGGAGGCATTTTTAATATCGGCAAATCAAAAGCTACTTTGTTTGATAAAGGCACGAGGGTTAACATAAATTTCGGTGATGTTGCAGGATTAGATGAAGCAAAAGTAGAGGTAATGGAAATTGTTGACTTTCTTAAAAATCCAAAAAAATATACGGCTCTGGGAGGCAAAATCCCAAAGGGAGCCTTACTAATTGGTCCTCCGGGCACCGGCAAAACATTGTTGGCCAAAGCAGTTGCCGGTGAAGCACAGGTACCCTTCTTCAGCCTTAGCGGTAGTGATTTTGTGGAAATGTTTGTAGGTGTTGGCGCCAGTCGTGTAAGGGATTTGTTTAAGCAGGCAAGAGAGAAAGCTCCGTGCATAATTTTTATTGATGAAATTGATGCGATAGGACGTGCAAGAGGCAAAAATATGATGATGAGCAATGATGAAAGAGAGAATACATTAAATCAATTGCTTGTGGAAATGGATGGTTTTGGAACCGATCTGGGTATTATTATTCTTGCTGCAACCAACCGTCCGGATGTTTTAGACAATGCTCTTTTAAGGCCAGGAAGATTTGACAGGCAAATATCAATTGATCGTCCTGATTTGGTAGGCCGTGAAGCAATTTTTAAAGTTCATCTTGTTCCTATAAAAATTTCTGAAACGCTGGATATTCATAAACTTGCCGAACAAACACCAGGTTTTGCAGGGGCAGATATTGCAAACGTTTGTAATGAAGCTGCTCTTATTGCTGCCAGAAAAGGAAAAGATGCTGTTGACATGAGCGACTTTCAGGATGCAATTGACCGGGTTATTGGAGGGTTAGAGAAAAAGAACAAAATTATTTTACCAGAAGAAAAGGAGATCATCGCTTATCACGAAGCAGGACATGCAATCTGCGGCTGGTTTCTGGAGCATGCTTATCCTTTGTTAAAAGTAACAATTGTACCAAGAGGTACAGCAGCGCTGGGGTATGCCCAATACACACCTAGAGAACAATATTTGTATAATACCGATCAGTTAAAAGATCAGCTGTGTATGACGTTGGGGGGCAGAGCTTCAGAAGATATCTTCTTCAATAAAATATCTACAGGCGCAAGCAATGATCTTCAACAAATAACAAAGATGGCATACTCCATGGTTACCGTATATGGAATGAATGAAAAAGTTGGCAATATCAGCTATTATGATCCTCAGCAGGAAAATACATTTACCAAACCTTACAGTGAAGAAACCGGGAAAATGATTGATCAGGAAGTACGTAAATTGGTAGAGGATGCTTATGAAAGAACTAAAGAACTCCTTACTAAACATAAGAAAGAAGTTGAGATACTTGCAAAGGAATTATTAAAAACAGAAGTGCTGTTTAAAAGTGATGTAGAAGCATTGATAGGCAAGCGCCCCTATGAGGAAAAGAAAGCATTAGATATAATTGATAATCCTAAAGATGCAGTTATTGAAGATCCTATACCCGGCATAGTATCTACACCGGCATAAACTTATATGAGAGTATCTTCTTCCAAAGAAAATATTTTAAAAAAAATACGTCAGGCACTGAGTCATCCAGTGCCTGTTCCATTTCCAAAAAGTGAGGGAAATAATTCTGTGTTTCAGCCACAGGCTGATGATCTGGAAGTTCAATTTGCAGAGGAGTTTACAAGGTTGCTTGGCAAATTTGCCTTTTGCATAAATGAAACAGACCTGGCAAAGCAACTTCAACAACTTCTTGAAGAAAAAAAGTGGAAAAATATTTATTGCAACGAAGAAAATTTGTTTCACATAATCTCCCATTCGGCTCCCTATCAAATTGACAAGACTGCTCTGGCAGATTGTGATGCATCTATCACTAGCTGCGAATATTTAGTTGCACGTACGGGTACTATAGTTATGAGTACTGCACAAACAGGCAGGTCTGTTAGTGTATATGCACCTGTACACATTTGCATAGCGTATACCCACCAGCTTGTATATGATATAAAAGATGCATTGCAGTTATTAAAAGATCGGCACAGCGGTAATATTCCATCGTCAATAACTTTTGCTACCGGCCCCAGCCGAACTGCGGATATTGAAAAAACTTTAGTGGTTGGTGTTCATGGCCCCAAAGAAGTGTATTTGTTTTTGGTAGACAAGG
>JBBJOK010000010.1:8672-10568 GCA_037721545.1 Chitinophagaceae bacterium | reverse complement strand
ATTAAGGTTTATCATCAACCTGAAGAATTTGATCTTAACGGAAAAAAATTTTTTATTGGCCATGGGGATGGGCTCGGGCCGCAGGACCATCGTTATAAATTTATAAAAAAAGTTTTCAGAAATAAATTTTCGCAATGGCTGTTTGGAATTTTACATCCCGGCTTTGGAATTGGTTTAGCGAATTATTTTAGTAATAGAAGTAGGGGCAATGAAGGTAAAACCGATAAACAGTTTTTAGGTGCCGATAAAGAGTGGCTGATTATCTTCAGCAGGCAGATGCTCTTAACCAAACACTATGATTATTTTATTTTTGGCCATCGTCATTTACCCATTGATTATAAATTAACAGACTCCGAAATAATCGGGGCAGGTGAAAGCAGGTATATTAATTTGGGCGATTGGATAAAGTATTTCAGCTATGCAGTTTTTGATGGCCAAACTGTACAATTGAAATTTTATAATGACTAAAAGAAATAACCCTGGAGAACTTATGCCATCAATATCCCAAACCCGCAACATTCAAAAATAATTATTGAGCAACAATTTCCTTAAATTCATCAATAAATTTTAAATGATTGTTGGGTATATCCGCAGCCGTTAATTTCTTAATTAAGTTATATGCCTCATAACTTCTATCATACAAAGGGCCGCCTTCTCCTTCCTGTTTTATTGAAGTTATTTTTCCTTTAATAAAATCACCATTTTCATTAACATAAATTTTCAGCAGCGGCGCAATACCATTTACCCCTTTTAGGTTAAACATTCCGTAGGTACAAAAATTCCCCAGGCTATAAGCAATAAATTTATTTTTGTATAATTCCATTGCCCGTGGCACGTGAGGTCCGTGGCCAATAACAATATCTGCGCCGGCGTCAATCATTTTATGCGCAAATTCATAAACATTACCCCTGTTTTGCTTAAAAAATATTTCAGTTCGCTTGGGTACATGTGTTGCATTTTTACCTTCGGCACCCCCATGAAAAGATACCATTACGATATCACATTCTTCTTTCAATTTTCGGATGCTTGCTGCCGCTGCCGCATAATTGTTCATTTGAACACAACCTTTATTCGGTGCAAAAGCAGCCATTCCTATTTTAATATTCCTTACAGTAATAATGGTTGTTGGATACTTCTGTAAGCCTGCAAAATATAACGGCAATGCTTTCAACGTAGCAATGGTACTTTTTATACCGGTTTCTCCAAAATCAGCAACATGATTGTTGGCAACACTCAAAAGATCAAATCCATTATCAGAAAAATACTGGGCATAGCGCCTGGGTTGCCTGAATGAATAAACATTATCACCGCTGTCTTTTGCTTTACCTCCGGCATCTAAGAACACCCCTTCAGCATTGCCAAATGTTACATCAGCATTTTGCAATTCTTCTTTAAAATCTTTTAGCAGATCTTTTCCATCATTTGGGGGTAGCGTAGATGAATCAGGAAAGTTGGTACCAAACATTATATCTCCAACGGCAATTAAGGAAATGGTATCAGGAATTGGTGTAATGTGAGAAACATACCTGGTTATAGTATCAGGCGTTACCAGCGAGGTTTTTATATTTTTTTTTTGAGAAGAGCTCCCACAACTTAACGAGCAAAAGAACAATCCGGAAAGTAATAACGATTTCATTGCTCCTGTTTTCTCATCTATTTAATTATATCTGCCAACTCTTTATCCCATTTTCCTGTTTTGCCATATTCAACAACACGCCCTATTTCTTTGCCATTTTTCATTACGATAATTGTAGGCACATTGGTGATATTCATCGCAGAAGCAATATTGCCAATGGTTTCCTTTTTCCTGTCTACACCAAAAAAGGTTATACGGCTATCTGCAATACCTGCTTTTTCCTGAAGCAGAAAAAATTTAGGAAGTATAACTCTTGTATC
>JBBJOK010000010.1:7292-8572 GCA_037721545.1 Chitinophagaceae bacterium | reverse complement strand
TTAGCATTATTAAAATGCCCGCAATTAATAATTTAGTTTTCATAGTATGTAAAGATATTTTTATAAGCTTGCTTTTAATTCATTTAAAAAAGATTTTAACTTTTGTAATGAGCGTATCATTTCGAATTTTTCGGTAGCTGTTTTATTGCTCTTTAAAAATTCCTTAGCCCCCTCAATTGTATATTTTCTCTGCCTGAGTAAATGATGAATAAGCTTAAGATTCTTTATGTCCTCAGGCCGAAAAAACCTGTCACCTTTGGCATTTTTCTTTGGCCGTAAAATATCGAATTCATTTTCCCAGTACCTTATCAATGATGCGTTTTCATTGAACATTGCTGCTACATCTCCAATAGAGTAGTAGGCTTTTTTAAATAGTATTTCATCTTCCGGTATTTCTATCGCATCATTATCTACTATGTCTTTTAAACTTTTTCTCCCTCGGGGAGATTTTGGTTTAAGTTGAGAATTTGAAGTTTTTTCCTGTTCTGTTTTACTGGTTGAACCTTTTTTTCTGACATCTTTTTTGTCAGATTCCGGATCATTAAAATCAAATGTTATTTGAGCTAGTGCCATTAATCTAAACTTTTAGCGCTTCCTGTTGCAGCTTTTTTTAATAATCTGTCAAATTCTTCAGGTGTAAGATCGTTATAAAAAAAATAAACCGGGTTGGTTTCTGCGCCATTTACATGTACCTCATAATGCACGTGTGGCCCTGTGCTTTTGCCGGTACTTCCCACCCAACCTATTAATTCTCCTCGTTTTACTCGTTGTCCTGATCTTACCTTTATTCTCACCATATGCCCGTATAAAGTTTGATAACCATAGCCGTGATTAATAATTACATGATTTCCGTATCCCTCATCCGAAAATGCTGCTAATTTCACTACGCCGTTTCCCGTTGCATAAAGGGGAGTTCCCTGGGGTGCCGTAAAGTCCAGCCCTTTATGCATTTTAGGAGTACCGTAAACGGGGTCTATTCTCATTCCAAATCCGGAGGCAATTCTATCTAAATTACGATTACTTAAAGGTTGTATGGCCGGAATGCTGGATAATTTATCTCCCTGATTTTTTATCAATTTTTCAATATCATTATAACTATCATATTGATAATTAATTCTTGCGCTTAAATTGTTTAATGTTTTTGCAAGTTCATTCCCTAGTCTGTCATCATTAATGGCTTCAACTTTTTCGATTTCTTTTTTTTGCTCGATCAACTTTGCTCTTGCACTGTCAGGCAAAGGATTTGCCTCAAAAATGGAACGATAGACCTGGTTATCCCT
>JBBJOK010000010.1:4380-7192 GCA_037721545.1 Chitinophagaceae bacterium | reverse complement strand
TATTTTACTTTTTTCATGCTGCAGTAATCCGTAACAGATTTTATTAAATAAAACTTGCAGTTATAACTTGTTGTCAGTACTTATCTTTGCCCAACCAGCAAATATAAAGTCTTAAAAAGTTAAAATCAACCAATAATACAGCAGCGGCCCTTATGATGAGTTCTGAAATACGACAGCATTTTTTTGACTTTTTTGTATCAAAGGGGCATACAGTTGTTCCCTCTGCTCCTATTGTTGTAAAAGATGACCCTACATTAATGTTCACTAATGCAGGTATGAACCAGTTTAAAGATTATTTTCTGGGAAATAAAAAGCCTTTATATCCGAGAGTGGCCGACACACAAAAATGTCTACGGGTTAGTGGCAAGCACAATGATCTGGAAGAAGTTGGTGTAGACACATATCACCATACCATGTTTGAGATGCTGGGTAACTGGAGCTTTGGAGATTATTTTAAAGAGGAGGCCATTGCATGGAGTTGGGAACTGCTAACTGAAGTTTATAAAATTGAAAAGGATCGATTGTATGTGAGCGTTTTTGAAGGTGATGCAAAAGAAAATTTACCAAAAGATGATGAAGCAATCGGTATCTGGAAAAAAAACTTGTCTGGCTCAGGTTTTACTGATGAGGAAATTATGGACAGGATAATAATGGGCAATAAGAAAGATAATTTTTGGGAAATGGGTGATACCGGGCCATGCGGGCCATGCACAGAAATTCATGTTGACAGCAGAACTGATGAAGAAAGAAAAAAAGTTGATGGAAAAACTTTAGTGAATAATGATCATCCACAGGTAATTGAAATATGGAATAATGTTTTTATTGAATATAACAGAAAGAAAGACGGAACCCTTGAGCCATTACCTGCCAAACATGTTGATACCGGAATGGGATTTGAAAGATTGGTAAGGGTTTTACAGAATAAGCAAAGTAATTATGATACGGATGTTTTTACCGGTACAATCACTGAAATTGAAAAATTATCTAATAAAAAATATACTAATACGGATAGCAAACAGGATATTGCTTTTCGTGTAATTGCAGACCATATAAGAGCAATTGCTTTTCCTGTAGCGGATGGTCAGTTGCCTTCAAACACAGGGGCAGGTTATGTTATAAGACGAATTTTAAGAAGAGCAGTGAGATATTATTTTTCTTATTTGGATGTAAAACAACCATTACTTCACAATCTCATTCCTTTACTGACAAAGCAGTT
This sequence comes from Chitinophagaceae bacterium, assembly GCA_037721545.1. GTDB lineage: Bacteria > Bacteroidota > Bacteroidia > Chitinophagales > Chitinophagaceae > Ginsengibacter. The sequence continues at coordinate 5,976 of JBBJOK010000010.1, read as the reverse complement.
TGAAAATGTATTTCCTGAATTGGAAAAGCAAAAAGATTTTATAACGAAGGTGGTCCACGAGGAGGAACAGAATTTTCTCAGAACATTAGATAAAGGTTTAAAGAAAGTTGAAGAAATCACTGCAAGCCCTACTACAACCTCAATACAAGGAAAGGATGCCTTTGAATTGTATGACACTTACGGATTTCCTCTTGATCTAACCAAATTAATAGCAATAGAAAATAATTTAAGTGTTGATGAAGAAGCTTTTGAAAAAGAAATGCAACAACAGAAAAACCGTAGCCGTGCAGCAAGTGTTTTGGATACTGACGATTGGATTGTTTTAAATGAAATGGGCTCTTCAAAGTTTGTTGGCTATGATTCTTATGAAGCAGAAAGCAAAGTTTTAAAATATAGAAAAACAACTTCACAGGGAAAAGAAACATATCAATTGGTTTTGGACAAGACACCTTTTTATGCTGAAAGCGGCGGGCAGGTTGGAGACAAAGGCTCTTTATTTTTTAATAGCGAAGAAATTGAAGTTTTTGATACAAAAAAAGATAATGATCTTATCATTCACTTCATTCAAAAATTGCCTCGCGAAATTTCTTCTAAAGTAATTGCCAAAGTAAATTCTTCAAAAAGAATTCCTACACAGGCGCACCACACTGCAACACACCTTATGCATGCAGCATTACGCTCTGTATTAGGAAAACATGTTGCCCAAAAAGGAAGCCTGGTTAATGATGAATATTTACGTTTTGATTTTTCCCACTTCGCAAAAGTTACCGATGAAGAGCTGGCAACAGTTGAAGCTTTGGTAAATGAAAAGATTCGTGCGAATGTTCCTGTTGTTATAAAAGAAATGAAAAAAAATGAAGCGATAGATACCGGCGCTATGGCTTTGTTTGGCGAAAAGTATGGAGACGTAGTTCGGGTCGTAATTATTGATCCAGATTATTCAATAGAACTTTGCGGAGGAACGCATGTGGGCAGTACAGGGGAGCTGGGGAGCTTTAAAATAAAACAAGAAACTGCTATAGGTGCTGGTGTTCGTCGTATTGAAGCAGTAAGTGGTAAAGCTGCTCAGGATTTTATCAATGAGCAATTCAAATTAATTAATGGAATTCGTGAAACCCTAAAAAACCCTAAGGATATTATTAAGGCACTGGAGAATCTATCCGCAGAAAATGCTGCGTTGAAAAAAAATTTAGAAAAATTTGAACTACTTAATGTAACTGCTATAAAAAATGATCTCATAAAAAATATTGAGACTTTAAATGGAATAAATTTTATAGGAAAGATTGTTGAGGCTTCAAATGCTGATTCGTTAAAAAAGATCTGCTTCTCTTTAAAAAATGAATTAAAAGATTACATGATTTTAGTTGCTGCCGTAATTGATGGCAAACCTAACATAGCACTAATGATTGATGAAACTTTAGCTGATTCTAAAAATTGGGAAGCTCCAAAGATTATTAAAGAACATATTGCGCCTCTGATAAAAGGCGGAGGCGGCGGTCAAAAAACACTTGCAACTGCTGGTGGACAAGATGCAACCCGTTTGAGTGAAGTAATTGAAAAAGTAAAATCATTGCTTTAATGCATGTAGTTTTTGAA
>JBBJOK010000010.1:2139-4280 GCA_037721545.1 Chitinophagaceae bacterium | reverse complement strand
AAAAAAAATTATTTGCGAAACTTTTCGTAATTCAAAAAATGTTTATATATTTGATCTACTAAATATTTCGTACATTAAAATTATACAACATGAAAAAAATTATTTTACTGGCATTATGCTGGCCTATTTGTACTTACTCGGTATGGGGGCAAAAAGAAAAAACTAAAGATGAAAAGCGGGAGATTATCATCATTAAAAATGGTGATAAAGAAAAAAAGCTTACGATTGAAACCAAAGATGGTGAGACATTCATAAATGGAAAACCTTCTTCAGAATATAAGGATGGGGATATTGAAGTGATAAAACAAAATTTTCATAGTGATATGAATTTTGATTATGCTCCAAGGCTAAAAAACATTCAATTATATAATAGTAATTATAACGGAGAAAAAAAACCTTTCCTGGGAGTAACAACAGAAAAAGCGGATGATGGAGTAAACATCACAGATGTATCCAAAGGCAGCGCTGCCGATAATGCTGGTTTAAAAGAAGGAGATATAATTACAAAAGTGGGTAACAAAAATATTAATACTCCCGATGAACTTATGGATGTGGTAAATAAACAAAAACCCAGGGATAATATCACTGTTTCGTATAAAAGAAATGGAAGATCCGCTGATACCAAAGCAATGCTTGGTGACAGAAGTATCTCAAAAAGCATAACAATAAGAAATAACGGAAAGGGGAATGGAAATTTCAATTTTACAATGCCCCATATGCCTGCCCTGCCCCATCAACCTTTTGCAATGTCCTGGGGATTTGGAAGAGGGAGATTAGGTGTAAGAATTGAAGACACAGAAAATGATAGCGGGGCAAAAATTACTGAAGTTCACGACGAAACTGCAGCGGCTAAAGCAGGTTTAAAAGAAAATGATCTTATTACCGAAATCAATGGCAAAAAAGTAATTAATGTTAATGAAGTAAGAAAAGAATTAGCGGAAGTAAAAGACAAAACTTCATATAATATTAAAGCTAAAAGAAATGGCTCCGATATGAATTTTGAAATAAAAATCCCTAAGAAAATCAATAAAGCTGATCTGTAAATTTTTCTTTGTGTATTCTTTTTTTTGAAGGTTGCTGCAAAGCAGCCTTTTTTTTATTGATTTAAGTAGCTTAAAGGGTTTTCATACCTTCGTGAAAAGATTGAATGTTGAAAAATATCAGATGTTGCCAGAAAGAAATTTATGCAACCCAGAAAAATAAAATTTAAAAAACAACTATTAATACCCGATGAAAAAATTACTTATCATGTTTTGCAGCCTGGCTTTTTTTTCCTGCAACAATGAAAAATCAACCGGAAAGTTTACATTAAACGGCGAAATAAAAAATGCGGTTGATCAAAAAATATTTTTAGAAGAATTGCATTTTAATCAAACCCCTCCTGCCGTAATTGATACTTCTTTATTAGAAAAAGGAAAGGTCACTATTAAAAGCATGGGTTCGGAAGAAGGATTATTTCGTTTAAGAATGGAGAATGGCCCGGGGTATATTTTTATTAATGATAAAGATGATATATCATTCACTGCGGATGCAACTGATGAAGGCTACAAGTCTCAAACCTTCAATTCTCCGGCAAATGCGTCTCTTAAAAAATTTATCAGTACGCTGGATTCGATGCAAGGCCCACTCCATGCGGCTGGTAATGGTATCAAGGCTTTAAGAGGCGCTCAGGCAAATGATAGTGCAATCGTAGCTTCTGAAAATAGTCTTGCTCAACTCACTTCTCAATACAATAATTTTATTCTAAATTATATTGATACTACTGCCAGTCCTGTAATTGCTTTGTTTGCTATGGGATATATGCAACAGGTTAAACCGGATACCATAACTAAAACAGTGAATGCAGTTGTTAAACGCTTTCCAAATCATCGGGGCCTTAATGAACTGGTAAATCAATACAACCAATCACTTACTCAATCTAAAATTAATAGTACAAAACCTGTAGAAACTTCTCTTGCGCCTGATTTTACCATGCCGGATGTTGATGGAAAACCGGTTTCATTAAGTTCATTTAAAGGAAAATATGTTCTCGTAGATTTCTGGGCAAGCTGGTGTGGCCCGTGCCGCCAGGAAAATCCTAATGTGGTTGCAGCATACAATAAATTTAAAGATAAAAATTTTACCATCCTGGGTGTTTCACT
>JBBJOK010000010.1:0-2039 GCA_037721545.1 Chitinophagaceae bacterium | reverse complement strand
AAAGAATTTTTTCGCCCTGCATACCGCTTATACTCCGGGGCTTTTGTTGATGTTGTATTTGATCATTTTTTAGCCATTGATAAAAATGAATTTGAAAATTCAACCGAATTACAAAATTTTACCTTGCAGGTTTATCAAACGTTGGAAGAAAATTTTTCTTTACTTCCACAACACTTCCAAAGCTTTTTCCCACACATGAAAAAACATAATTGGTTGTATAATTATCAATTTTTTCAAGGTATGGAGATGAGTTTTGGCGGATTGGTTAACAGGGCAGCATACATTAAGGATTCAACCACTGCCAACACTGTATTTATTACAAATTATAGTGAACTAAAAGATTGTTATGATATTTTTTTTCCTACACTTAAAAAATTTGCTTCTAATTATGTAAGCAACCTCTTACATAGTTAATCAGTCTATATTTGTAAATAATTTCGTACATATGAAAAGTATTATCACTTTATTATTATTATCATTCAGCCTGAGTATTGCTGCACAAAAACTTCCGGCAGTAGATAAATCAGTGATGGATATGAGTTATTACCCCGCAGGATACCCGGTTCTTAAAATTCAAAACAAACTTACTGAACCTCTGGTGATGAGGCTAATTTATAGCCGCCCGCAATTAAATGGCCGTAATGTGTTTGGTGAGTTGCTGAAATTAGGAGAAATATGGCGCATAGGTGCTAATGAAGCAACCGAAATTGAATTTTTTAAAGATGTAACAATCAATAACAAAAAAGTAAAAAAGGGTCGCTATACCTTATACTGTATCCCCTATAATAATAAATGGACCTTGATCATTAACAAGGATACTGATGTATGGGGAGCATTTAAATATGATTCCACAAAAGATATAGTTCGTATGGATGTGCCTACAGTAAAAAATGACACTACAGAATCCCTTACCATTATTTTTGAAAAATCATTTTCAGGCGCAAATATGGTAATGTATTGGGATGATGTAAAAGCTGTGTTACCGATCATATTCAAAAACTAATCAAATGAAACTTGCAACAAAATTAATTCATGCCGGGGTAGAGCCAGATCCCTCAACCGGAGCAATCATGACTCCCATTTATCAGACTTCAACTTATGTGCAAACCGCACCCGGTGATCACAAAGGTTATGAATATGCAAGAACACAGAACCCAACAAGAACGGCTCTGCAAAATGCTTTGGCTGCGATTGAAAATGGAAAATATGCATTATGCTTCGGAAGTGGCATGGCAGCAACAGATGCAGTTATTAAGTTGTTAAACCCTGGTGATGAAGTAATTGCTGCTAATGATATGTATGGAGGCACATACAGGCTTTTCACTAAAATTTTTCAAAAATATGGTTTGAAGTTTCACTTTGTAGATATGCAGGATGCAGAAAATATTAAACAACATATTAATGCAAATACAAAACTCATTTGGACAGAAACGCCTACAAATCCAATGATGAATATTACCGATATCAGTGCTGTTGCTAATATTGCCAAACAACATAATATTTTGGTTTGTGTTGATAATACTTTCGCATCTCCTTATTTACAAACACCTTTAGACCTCGGTGCGGATATTGTATTACACTCGGCTACAAAGTATTTGGGCGGGCATAGTGATGTTGTACATGGCTGCTTAATTATGAATGATACAGCGCTTGAAGAAAAATTAAGTTTTATTCAAAACAGTTGTGGTGCTGTACCAGGCCCACAGGATTGTTTTTTGATTTTACGCGGTTTAAAAACGCTTCACATTCGCATGCAAAGGCATTGTGAAAATGGTGAAAAAATTGCAAATTGGTTACGCAGTAATTCTAAAATAGATAAAGTGTACTGGTGCGGTTTTCAGGATCATCCTAATCACGCAATCGCAAAAAAGCAAATGCGGGGATTTGGCGGAATGATGAGCTTTACTCTAAAAGATGATAGTATGGAAGCAGCAAATAAAGTTTTATCTGCTACTAAATTATTTTCGCTTGCTGAAAGTTTGGGAGGTGTTGAAAGTTTAATTGGGCACCCCGCAAGTATGACTCACGCCAGCATACCC
>JBBJOK010000156.1:0-6950 GCA_037721545.1 Chitinophagaceae bacterium | reverse complement strand
TCTTCAAAATATTTATCATCCTTGTGTTTTTTATTTAATAAGGAGTCTGACAAGGTTATTGCATCTTCCTTTTTTATTGGAATAAAGCGCTCCATTTCTTTTCGCTTTACAAATCCTTTTTCATAATTACTTAGTGTATATTTTATGAAATGTTCAGTTAATAAAAGTTCTGTATTTACCATTGATTTATTAGAGGGGCTTACGGTAAAACTTGAATCTAAAACTAAAGCATCCATTTTTTTCTGAAGAGTTACGTTTCTTAATGAAGTATCAAAAAAGCTTTCATAATTATGGATATTCCAAAAAGTTAATCCCTGTTCAGTTAATCCTTCAGAAAAAAACCATGAAAACTGATAATTGCGGGCATTGTAAAAACTTCTCATTCTTCTGGTTAATGAGTTGGACAACTGTTTATCGGCGATAAACTTTTCAACATCATTACTGTCAAGAAAAATATCGTTGTAAGCATTTTGCGGAGTAATTGTAAAATCCCGCTTGGTGATTTTCTTTTCTTTATCCGAATTATCATTACCCTCATCACCATTGTTTCCTTGTTCAGAATTATTGCAGGCAATAAAAAAGCTGCAAATAACAGCAGCGTACAAGAATATTTTTTTCATAATTGTTTATTTGCAAAAGCTATGCCTAAGGTGGTATTTTCTTTGCTTACATTTTTTATCTTGCACAAATGTATAAATCCGAAGATACTTATCGGCATAAAGGATTGAGAAAAAAACTGATAGATTCCATAAGAGAAAAAGGAATTAAAGATGAAAAGGTTTTGAATGCCATGATGAATATTCCGCGGCATTTCTTTCTAGACACGGCTTTGCAGGACATTGCTTATGAAGACAGGGCTTTTCCTATTGCTGAAGGGCAAACAATTTCACAGCCATATACTGTTGCTTTTCAAACTGAATTATTGCAGGTTAAACAATATGATAAAATTTTGGAAATTGGTACGGGAAGTGTTTATCAAGCGAGTGTATTGGCAGAAATGAAGGCACAGGTATTTACCATTGAACGTCAGAAAAAACTTTATGATAAAAATCAACATTTTATTTTTCGATCTAAATATCCTAACATAAAATTTTTTTATGGCGATGGTTTTGAAGGATTGCCTACTTATGCTCCATTTGATAAAATAATTATAACTGCTGCAGCGCCAATAATACCGCCTAAATTAATAGAACAGTTAAAGCCGGGGGGTACAATGGTTATTCCTGTGGATGAAGGAGAAAGCCAGCGAATGCTTAGAATAATTAAAAATTCTAATGGCTTTAAAGAGGAAGTTTTTAATAATTTTTCTTTTGTGCCTATGTTAAAGGGAAAAAGCTAAAACCTCAGTGACACAGAGTATTTCTAACTTTCACTTGCTGAAGAATTTTCCCAACCAAATTGCAGCATATTGTTTTGTATAATAAATGGCCGCAAAAAAATACCACCTGAAATCCGGATAAACTTTTTTCATAAAAGCAGCGTGGTTTTTTATGCCGGTAAGTCTTACAGTTTTGAGTTTCTCTTTAGATGTACTCCCTTTATGTATGTGCATCACTTTTGCTTCCGGTAAAAAATGAATTTCATAACCTAATTTTTTAAAATCCCAACACCAAAGCACATCTTCTACATACATAAAAAAATCATCAGCCAATTTATTCCCTTTCAGCTCACTAATTATTTTGTTAGGAAAGAACATGTAAGTGCCCCAAACCCAATCGCAATGTATCGTTCTTGTATGATCAAAATAATGATGAAGCATTAATTCCTCCTTTTTTCTTTTCGGTAACAAAAGATATAATGGAAAAATCTCCAGCAACTCCCAGCGTATGCTTCTAAACTTCCTGCAATTGTATTGAGGCCGGCCGTCTGGATAAAATAAGCCGGCAGCAGTCATTCCAACCTTTGGATGCTCTTGCATGTAGTCATAACAGATTTTAGGGGCATTGTTAAGTAACGCTGTATCGCTGTTCAGCAATAAAATATATTCTCCCGAAGCCTTAGCAATCCCGATATTATTGCCACCCGTAAAGCCTGTATTTTCTGCACTAATTATTAATCGGATGTAAGGAAACTGTTTTAAAAATAAATTAGGATCACATTCAGAAGAATCATTGTCCACTAAAATAATTTCATAAGTAAGTTCCTGCAGCTTTTCTTTTATTGATTGTATACAATTACAGGTTAACTGAAAAGTATTGTAATTGATAATGATAATTGATACCTGCATCCTTATTTTAATATACTTTATAAAAAAATGGCTTGTTCACAAGAATTTTTAAAAAGTATTTTAATATGTACCCTGTATTTGTAATAAATCCTGAAACATTTTCCCATGTGTACTTTGCAGTTCTTCTGCTAAAAACCTTTTCCAAAAATAACCCAATAGCAAAAATGGGTATTTCAATAATAAAGAAACAAACAATTATTACGTAATAAATAATCCCGAATTGTTTTCTTATTTGCAGAAGCCTTGAAATAATTATCTGTCGTGCTTTTTTGCTCCAAAGATTATTGCTGTTATCATTATCTGTATCATAATAATTATCACTGGTTCCCCCGCCAATGTGAATCACTTTTGGCTCCTGAAATAAATAGAGCTTGCCCTGTTTTCTTAACCGGCTGCACCACTCAATTTCCTCTGCGTACATAAAAAAATCCTCATCAAATAAACCGGATTTTTCAAGTACTGATTTTTTTACCATAATAAAAGCGCCAACAATCCAATCCACTTCCTGTTCAGAAGTTACACTTTTTACACTGGGTATTTTTGTTTTAAGTTTATATCCCAAATACCTTACTAATCGTCCGAGATAGGGAAGTGGCAAAAGAAAATTTAGTCCTCCTTTTTTAAAATAGGCTCCGGATATCTGGTGAGTTTCATCAGGATTTAAAAGTTGTACACCGCAGGCTACTGCATCTTTCTTTTTTTTGAAGTGATCTATAGTCTTATCCAGGGCACTTTCCAAAATAATAGTGTCACCATTTAGAATCAAAATATCTTCACCTGATGATGCACGAATACCTATATTGTTAGCTCTGGCAAAACCTGCATTATACCCGCTTTGTAACCATTTAATGGCAGGATAGGAGGTTCGAATTTTATCCTCGCTATCATCGCCTGAATCATTATCTACAACAATTATTTCAAAACTATGCTTGTGAGTTTCTTTATAAATACTTTCAATACAGGTTAATATATGGTGAGCAGATTTATAATTAATAATGATAATTGATAGATCCATACTAAGCATTAGGAATATCTTTTCTTAAAAAAGAATATTGCAATTCTTTCTTTCGAAAGCTCATATATATACCCCCGATAAGAAAAAGATATAATAAAATATTTCCTATTGTGGCCATTGTATATCCTGTTGCATAGGATGTTGGCTCAAATTTAAATTTAATCACATGATGTCCGGATGGTACAGGCATACCACGCAATAAATAGTTTACTTTATAATGGGGCACCTTATTGTTATCAAGGTATGCGTTCCATCCTGCACTATAATATATCTCACTGAATACAGCAAACTGAGCACTTGTGGCATCGCTTTCATATTCTATTTCATCATTGGTGTATTTCGTAAGTTTAATTTTTGCAGCAGAATCAAAGGATATCTGAGGTGCCGGAGCATTTTGATTTTTATCAATAAACGCTGTTTGCCTGGGATCAAAATTGTCCAGCGCTTTTATTTCTTCAACAGGCCCGTTAACTGCCTGTACTTGTTTTACAAACCATGCAGCTCCCATAGCACTATCATTCTTTTGAACAGTAACTACCCCGGTACCTTGCTGATCAGGAATTAAAAAATACTTTGTGTCAAGCATATTTAATACTGCCATGTTTGGTGGGTTCTTAGAAAGTTGTGTTTCTATCAAATCCTGGTATGTTCTCAATTTTGCTGCATGATAGCCACCGATTGAACGATGATAATATGCAGATTTTGATTCCTGAAAACGATCAGGCGCTAAATTATAAACCCGAAAATGTGGATCCTTATCCTGCAGTATAAGGACATCAGCTTGTGATGGTGAAAAATTTGTTTGTGTATAAGATTCGCTTTCTATATAATTATCCTCTCCTAAATATTTCTTACCGGTTATAAAAAGATCGCCAGTACTTATTAATGCAAGGATAGTAACCACTATTAGTGATGATATTATCTTTCTTCTTCTTAAATATAAAAGAGCTGCTATTAAAGCGGCAAAACCCAACACACGCAGCAGGTCGCTGCTAAACATCGCTTTCCTGTCGGCCTTCATTCCACTAACAATCATGCGGCCAATTTCAGCACCACCTTCCGGCTGATTACTATAACCAGCAATAACTTCTTTATCTATAGACGCATTATAATCATTCATCAAATAAACAATGCCTATTAAAACCACCACGCCACCCAATGCATATAATATCTTTTTAAAATTTTTTGTAAGAAATAATTCTGTCCCTTCTTTAAATAAAATTTGTTGTAAACTAAGCACAGCTAATAAAGGCACTAAAAGCTGAGGCACAACCAATGCCATTGATGGTGCTCTGAATTTGCTATACAAAGGCAGTGTATTAAATAGAAATTCATTAAACGCGGGAAAATATTTACCCCACGCCATAAATATTGTCAAAATTACAGCGCCTAATATCCACCACCTATGATGCGTTTTTACTACCACTAATCCGATAACAAAAAGCAAACAACTTAATACTCCCAAATAAACAGGACCAGCAGTTCCTTCTACAATTCCTCCCCAATATTTAGGAATGGAGGATGCAATCTGTATTGCATTTGTTTCAGGAACATTTTTTTCAACTAGTTGTTTTACGAGGTTTGAGTTTTCATCAAATGTTTGTGAACTGCTACCTCCATAAGCATTTGGCATCATAAGACTTACCGTTTCCCCTTTCCCAAAACTATATTGAAAAGCATAATCATTATCCAATCCTGTTGTTTTCTTCTGAACAATACCTTTATCTGTCGTTTCTATTGTTTTACCACCCCTCATGGTATATTTTGCATAATCATAGGTTGTAAGAAAGGTGACACCTGAATTAAAGATGCCTATCACACCGCCAACAAGAGCAAGGGACAAAGCAATTGCCATGTGTTTCCATTCTTTATTTTTTACCCAAATGATGATATAGCTGATCGTCATAAACACCGCAGCTATAAAAAAATAATAATTTATCTGTGGATGATTTGATGTTACTTCCATGGTAGCAAATAGTGCGGTAACAGCAAGGCCGATCCAATATTTTTTTTCATATAACCAAACTAGCCCGGCAAGCAAGGCGGGTGCATAAGCTATTGCCATCATTTTGGTATCATGCCCTGCACTAATAATTACAGGGTCGTAGGTTGAATAGGCAAAGGCAAGAGAGCCGAACATCGCAACAAAAGGATTGCATCGAAAAGCCATGCAAAGCAGGTAAAAGCATATACAGGCAATAAAGAAGAAGTTAGCAGGTTTCGGCAGTCCTAATGCAAGGATCTTACTAAAATCGGGTAAAAAATTTGGACCTTCAATACGTACCTGGTAATTAGGCATGCCACTGAATAAATTTGTATTCCATAAAGGAAAGGTTCCAAATTTCTCTTTATAATCCTGAGCATTTTTAACCATTCCCTCCACACTCACTATATCATGCTGCTGTAAAACTTTGTCTTCAAAAGCAGGCTTACAAAACAGTATTGAAACAATTGCAAACAGTGCAACAGCAATTAAATGGGGGAGCAGCTTTTTAAAATCGATCTTCATGAATATTTTTTTTCGGTATTGAGCGGCAATTTAAAGTTATTTTAGTGATTGTAATAATATATGCCTGTATCTGATATCAGATTGGGATAATTTTTACAATATTGTTTTATAAGTGCCAATCGTAACTAACTGAGCTCATGCGTTTATTTATTTTTTTATCAAAATTTGCTTTTATCTGCAACATTGCATTCCTTTTATTTATTTTTTTTAGGTGGATGGAATTGAGAAAAACGGTAGTTGCCGGCACGGGTGATCAGTTAGTTTCTGTGCCAATTCTCAAAGATCTGATTATTACGTTAGGCATTTGTGCAATTGCAATTAACCTGTTGATAAATATTTTTTATTTATTTTTCATATTACGGGGAAAATTCAAGAGTATGCCCCGTTGGCTCCCATCAGTTAATTTTATTTTTCTTATTGTGCAGATATTATATTTTTTCTTTTATTAATTTAAAATAAATGGTAAATAATATATTGAAAGATAAGGCTACAAAATTATTTGTGATCTTCTCAGCATTTTTTGTTGCCAATGCTTTGATAGCCGAATGCATAGGTGGTAAAATATTTTCTTTGGAAAAAACTTTTGGTTTTAGCCCTTTGCATTTTAGTTTGTTTGGGCAAAATGACCTGGCATTTAATTTAACCTGTGGAGTAATACTCTGGCCCTTGGAATTTGTAGTAACAGATATCGTTAATGAATATTATGGTCCCAAAGCAGTTAAAAGAATATCCTATATCGCTGTGGCTTTAATTGCTTATGGCTTTGTAATGTTCTATCTGGCTATAAAAATTCCACCTGCAGATTTTTGGATAACCAGCGGCGTAGAAAACGGAGTTGCGGATATGCCCAATGCTTTTAATGCAATATTCGGCCAGGGAATGTGGATAATCGTTGGAAGCCTGGTTGCATTTTTAGTTAGCCAGATTGTTGATGTAACCATATTTCACAAAATAAAAAAAATGACCGGTGAAAAAAAAGTATGGCTAAGGGCAACCGGTTCAACGTTGATTTCTCAACTGGTTGATAGTTTTATTGTTTTATTTATTGCTTTTAAATTAGGGAAGGGTTGGAGCTGGCAATTGGTGCTGGCTATATGCCTTGTGAACTATGCGTATAAGTTTTCGATGGCAATAATACTAACACCGTTAATTTATTTTGTTAATCATCGTATTGATAAATATTTGGGTAAAGACAAAGC
>JBBJOK010000155.1:0-6958 GCA_037721545.1 Chitinophagaceae bacterium | reverse complement strand
GGAATGAAAGAACTACATTCCGAATTATTCAAAGATAAAAATTGGGGATCAAACGATGTTTTAACAAGCACACTTGATAACCTTGAACACCTTAAATTAAAATTTTCTGAACTGCCATCGTTAAATGATATTGATACAATTGATGATCTGTCAGGTACAGATATCCTTGAAAAATGTAACTTAAATTTGCCTAAATAATTTCATTTGTTTTATAGGTTACTTAAGATTTACGTAAGGCTGCTGCTAAAAATATTTTGTTACGATATAGTAGTCAACAATCGAAAACATTTACAACTGAGCGGGCCATTACTCATTACAGCAAATCATCCCAATTCATTTTTTGATGCTTTGCTTGTTGCTACACATTTTAAAAAGTCAATATTTTTTTTGGCAAGGGGAGACGTTTTTAAAAATGAACGTGTTGCTGGTATATTAGGCTGGCTTCGCATGATTCCCATACATCGTATTAGTGAAGGAGTAGAAAATCTTCATCTCAATGAAAAAACATTTGAACAGTGCAGAAAAATATTTATGAACAATGGCATTGTATTAATTTTTATAGAAGGGCTGTCGCAGCATGAATGGACACTCCGGCCCTTTAAGAAAGGCGCAGCACGTTTGGCGCTAAGCAGCTGGTCAAATACAGGAAATGAAAACCGGTTGCAAGTTTTACCCATGGGTATCACTTACAGCGATTATAATGGCTTTGGTAAGAAGGTTTTTATTGAGATATCTTCTCCCTTGTCAAAAGAAAACTTTGATGAAATAACAGAAGATGGTAAAGCAATCGTTTCATTTAATGAAAAACTTAATGAGCAAATTTCAGATTTGATAATTGATGTTAAAAACAATAATGAGCAAGCGATTAGAAATATTTTAATACAAAGCGACAGCGTAGCTGATGCTCGCTTTAAGTTATTAAACCAATCTTATCACGAGAAAAAAATGTTATCACCTGTCTTACTTTTGCCCGCAGTTTTGGGCTTTATATTTCATGCCCCTTTGTATTTTCCTATAAAAACATTTGTCAACAATAAAACGAAAGCAACTGTATTCTTTGATTCGGTGTTGTTTGGTTTGTTATTAATAATATATCCCTTTTATTTATTGTTGATCGTAAGTATTTTTTATTTGTGCACCGAGAGTTTATGGAGTCTCTTTGTTTTAGTTGTCTTGCCATTGTGTGCAGGTGCGGCAGCAAAATATTTTGCACTACTAGCAAAATATCAGAGCAAAAATTAAAAAGCAGGATAATTCTACTTCACTTTAGTTAAAGCCATCATGCCGATCATCCAATCAGGTAAGGGTTTATTGTGCTTTCTTTTTTTAAGATCGTAGTACCAATTTAGCTTTTTAAAAATGGGCACTCTATGTGTTTCAACCAATTCTATTAGTGTACCATCGGGGTCTTCCATATAGCCAAACCTGGCCGCAGATGCCCCCATAGTAAAACTATCCGCGCTATCAACCGTAAAATTAAAACCAAGGGATGCCGCCTTTTGCTTTAAGCCGTCCATATTATTTACATCAAAACATACATGAATAAAACCGCAATCGCCCCAGTATCGGTTTTTGTAAATAGTTGCTGGTTGGCGGCCCAATGCTTGTACCAATTCAATTTCTATATCTCCCAGCAATTTTGAAAATGCTCCAATCGGTGTAAAGTTTTTTCTTAACAAAACACGTCGATACTGCTCTTTACTGTTATCATCGTTTCCTATATCATTAAACACTCCGGTTTCTTCGTGTATCACCTGCATGCCCAACAAATCTTTGTAAAATCGAAGCGATTGATCAATATTACTTACGCCGATAACAACACCAAGTACACCACCAACAGCATGTTTGGTTGCTTTAAAAGATTGATGATCTTCTACCAATTGAAACATATTATTTTCATCATCTTTAACCCAAATTGTTTTTTTGTTAGAAGGAGAAAGGCAAACGGGAGAAGCTGAAAAATGCTTTGTAACAGCGTCAATATTATTACAACGCATCTTAACCGCGTAAATACCCAGATCACCAAATAACACCGGTGTACAGGAAAAACAAGGTTCTTTTGTTAAGAATTGCCAGATCTCAAACCCGCCTCCACCCTGCATATTAAGGGTAAGTATTGCTTCCCGGCGGTGTAATTCATTACCGGTATATCTCGTCATCAAAGAGGCATCTGCTTTATCTTCAAACACTAATACATCCATGCCGAAAAGATCTTTATAATAATGCTTTGCTTTTTGTGCATCTGTTACGCCTATGCCAACCTGCTGAATGCCGGATATGTAATCACTCATGTAAAAAATTATTCTTTAAATACGATTGAAAGCAGTTATTTGGATGTGGAAAGTTAATGAAACCTGCTGATGCATCTTCAGCTGTTAAAACCATTTTTACGGTAAGTAAGCATGTGGTTATAAGTTTCTAAAATATCCTGTTGAGAGGCCCCTTTTTTATACATGCTTACTACTTTATAATTTGCTTTCTGAACATCTATCCATTTATTTCCGTCATATTTACGGGCAGAGATCAACGCCTCACCTTTAAGAATTTTATACTTACCGATTTTTTTGGCTCTTTCACAAAATTCGTATTCCTCCATAATTTTCATTTCTTCTTTAAAACCTTTACATTCTTCAAACAGTGACTTTTTGATGAAAAGGGTTTGATCGCCACCCATGCAGACAAACAGATCAAAGCGGGTAAACCAGGCATTAATTTTTAGGATTGTTTTTTCAGAATCAAACCTGGTTCGGTAACGGCCGAAGTCATATTCCTTTTCAATTGCTTGCTCAATGTCTTTAATAAAAGTTTTAGGCGGAAAACAATCTGCATGAATAAAATACAAAATATCTCCTTTTGCAATTCGGGCACCAAGATTCATTTGCGCTGCACGGCCCATCGTTGGAGATAACACTGCAAAGGCTCCGGCAAGTTTTGCTAGCTCTATTGTATTATCCTGGCTTCCTCCATCTACAACAATGATATCTGCAATTGAACTATTGCCATTACTTATTAGAAATTGAATAAGTTTTTCAATATTTTTAGCTTCATTGTATGTCGGAATAATAATGCTGACCTTCATGTATCAAAAAATTTCATTCTTTTTGGGTAATATCGATTGCTTATGAATTCAAAATACATTCAAATAATCATATTGGCTTTAGTTTTTGGGTTGCAATTTTTATTTGAACATATTTACCCACAACAAAAAAATATAATAGCTGGAAAAATGAACGGTTTAATATGGGAATTGGATTGTTGAATGTATTGTTAACCCTGGCCCCGGCAGCCCTTTTAGTACAGTGGATACAATTAATCGAACTGAAGCAAATTGGTTTCTTTAACCAGGTTCAATTATCGTTTTTTCCTGAAGTTTTACTTACAATATTCCTTTTGGATGCCTGGCTGTATGTGTGGCATTTCCTTAATCATAAACTACCTTTCTTATGGCGGTTTCATAAGTTTCATCACAAAGATGAAAAGATGAATACAACCACTGCATTGCGATTTCATATTGTAGAAATATTGTTATCCTATCCGGGTAAGGCAATGGTTATTTTTGTTTTGGGAATTAGTTATTGGCCTTTATTAATTTACGAACTCCTTTTTTTCGCCTCAGTTGTTATACATCACTCCAATATTTTTATTACCGAACGGGTGGATAATATTTATAGAAAAGTATTTGCCTCGCCTTTAATGCACCGGATTCATCATTCAAAAAAAAGGAATGAAACTAATTCAAACTTTGGTGGCTTATTTAGTTTTTGGGATGTTTTGTTTAATACAAGAATAAGAAAAGTAGA
This sequence comes from Chitinophagaceae bacterium, assembly GCA_037721545.1. Classification (GTDB taxonomy): domain Bacteria; phylum Bacteroidota; class Bacteroidia; order Chitinophagales; family Chitinophagaceae; genus Ginsengibacter. Next base: position 3,158 of record JBBJOK010000155.1, on the reverse strand, counting down.
AGGAGATATTGTTTTTGGAATAGAGGATGAAACTAATAAAGTAAGTTGAAAAACTTGCATTTAGTTAGTCTTTTAATTAAAATTCCAAATTAACCCCCCCGGGGTGCTAAACTCAAAGAATAAATTATTTCGTTAATGAGTTTATGAGGAAATTAATTTTATGTTCAGCGTTATTTATTTATGCACAGTCTGTCATTTGCCAGCAAACCACTCTCAACCAATTCAACATTGAGCGACAAAAAATAAGTAAAAAAGGGTTAAAAATTCTTTCTGGTTATAGTATAGCAAATATTATTTATGGAAGTATAGCTTCATCTAATACTACAGGCAGCAATAAATATTTTCATAAAATTAATGTGCTATGGAATGGCGTTACCCTTGGCATTGTTGGCATCGGTACTATTTTTTCAAAAAAAGAAAAAGTACTTTCTTACGGAGGATCACTTAAAAAGCAAAGCGAAATAGAAAAGCTTTTTTTGTTTAATGCAGGGTTGGATGTGGCCTATATTGCGGGAGGTGCTTATTTAAAAGAACAATCAAAAATATCCACCAACAATCCATCACGCTTGAATGGTTATGGCGAAAGTGTAATTTTTCAAGGGATAGTTTTGCTTTTGTTTGATGGAATAATGTATTCAATTCATAATACCCATGGCAAAATATTAAATGCACTGGTTGATAAAATGACAGTGCAAACAACAGAAAATGGTATCGGAGTAGTTATAAAACTCTGATTATGCGGATTGAGTATTTAATTCATTCTAATTTTTAATTTCCCTTTTCCAGCCTTATCTTTGCGCAAAAATCAGGATTGGATATGATGGCAAAGAGCATAAAAACTATATTGGCAGCCGTTTTTAGCGTTTTTTTCTTACTTTTTATCAATATCTCATTTGGTCAGGAAAAGCAGGTTGCCAAATCTGAAATTGAAAAGACAGAAAAAAAGGGTTTTGATGCTAATAAAGTTATTTTCGGCCACGTATTAGATGCCCACGAATTCCACTTTTTATCCTATAAAGGAAATGATGGCCAGGAGCACCATGCTACCATTCCTTTACCCGTTATTTTATATTCAAAAGAAAAAGGTTTAGATGTATTTATGTCATCAAAGTTTCATCATGGTGAGGATAATTATAAAGGCTATGATTTAATAACTAATGACAAAATCACTCAACAAAAACTAGATAAAAAACAATATTCAGCAGAACAAATTGTTGCCGTAAAAGAGAATGGAGAGATTGATCAGTCTGTAAAAGTTTATGACCTTTCTCTTACCCGAAATGTAGTTCAAATGATTATTGCACTTGCCTTATTGGTTTGGGTAATGGTGTATATGGCGAAAAAATACAAAAGTGGCCAGGGTGTTACCACTGCACCCAAAGGCATTCAAAATTTAATAGAGCCTATTATTGCTTTTGTGCGTGATGAAGTTGCAAAGCCAAACCTGGGTCAGAAATACAAAAAGTATTTGCCTTACCTGCTTACAATCTTCTTTTTTATCTTGATAAATAACCTCGTTGGTTTAATTCCCGGATCGGCTAACGTTACAGGTAACATTGCATTTACGTTAGTATTATCAATTGTATCTTTTATAGTTATACTTATAAGCACCAACAAGCATTATTGGGCGCATATTTTTAATCCCCCTGTTCCTGTAGGAGTAAAGCCTATCTTAATTCCTGTAGAAATTTTAGGAGTATTTACCAAGCCTTTTGCATTAATGATAAGGCTTTTTGCAAACATGATAGCAGGGCATATAATTATAATCTGTTTGGTATCTCTCATATTCATTTTTGGTTCATTGAGTACATATATTGGCTGGGGATTTTCACCTTTGTCCATTGCGTTTGTTGTGTTCATTTATTTTATAGAATTGTTGGTAGCTTTTTTACAAGCGTACATTTTTACAAACCTCACCGCAGTATTTATTGGCCAGGCGTTTGAGGGCGGGCATGAAGATGTTGATGGCCACCACGAAGCAGTAATCGTTTAGTTTTTTTTTAATTATATAAAACAAGTATTATGGATTTATTAATGGTTTTATTGAGTGAAATTCCCTGGGCAAACGCAGGTGGTGCTATTGGTGCCGGTTTAGGTGCAATGGGTGCTGGCATTGGTATCGGTCAGATAGGTAAAGGCGCTTTAGAAGCTATTGCCCGTCAGCCGGAAGCATCAAACGACATTCGTGCAAACATGATTCTTACAGCTGCATTAGTAGAAGGGGTTGCCCTTTTTGCGGTTATCGCAGGTATTCTTGCAATGTTTGTGTAAAACAAGTTACTGCACTCAAAGCACAGGGCGGAGAGTGTAGTATTTTACCCTAAATCCCTAAAGGGACTTTAGAAAGTTCTTTTCAGTTTGTATATTTTTTTGTACCCGAAACTTCGGCGCAATAAATTTATTAAATAATTATAATTTTTAAAAACTCCCCTTAGGGAGATGGAGGGTTTCATTATGCAATTATTAACACCCGGTTTTGGTTTGATCATCTGGACGTTATTGGCTTTCATTATTGTACTTATTCTTCTTAAAAAATATGCATGGAAGCCGATACTTAATTCAATGAATGAGCGTGAACAAGGCATCGCTGATTCTCTTGCTACAGCAGAGAAAATTAAGCTTGAAATGACACAAATGAAGAGTGAGCATGAAGAGTTGTTGGTAACAGCCCGTGAAGAAAGAGGACAAATGCTACGAGACGCTAAAGACACAAAGGATAAAATTATCAGTGAAGCAAAAGAGCAGGCAAAAATTGAGACAAATAAAATTATTGCAGACGCTCAATCGGTAATTAATCAGCAAAAGATGGCGGCTTTAACTGACCTTAAGAACCAGGTAGGAAATTTAGTTGTTGAAGTAAGTGAGAAAATATTACGCAGAGAATTAAGCAATAAGCAAGAGCAGGAAAATTATATTAAAGAGCTTGCTGAAAATGTAAAGATGAATTAGAAATATGCAGATATGCTGATGTGCAGATTAAAGAGTTTCCAATCTGCACATCAACCGATCAGCTAATTTGCACATTATGACAAACCCACGTTTAGCAATACGATACGCAAAAAGCCTCCTTGATCTGGCACAGGAACAAGGAAAGCTGGAAGATGCTTTTAATGATATGAAGTTGCTTGATACCATTTGTAAAAGCAGCCGTGAGTTTA
>JBBJOK010000154.1:4882-6978 GCA_037721545.1 Chitinophagaceae bacterium | reverse complement strand
AAAAATCTTTTCCTTTATTAGAAAAATCCTGTGCGGAAGACGAAAAAACAACCGGTAAAAATAAAGCCAGGAGTAAAGTAAATTTCATTAAAGGTGTTTAGTAATAGCGGGTACACAATATACTAAAAACGGGTCAGCAGGCAATATATAATTTACGATGAAGTATGTATTTTGTAAATAAAATACTGGAAATTAAACAGGCTGTTTAAAGCAGGTTAATGCAGAGAAATCAAGTGTTTGAAACAGTAAAGCAAAAAAATGCTAACTGAAATTATGTTTTTGAGTAATTAACTTCCCCGTGTTCCGCCTGTTTTAACCGGCTTTTTAGAAAATCCACCTCCCTTTACCGGCTTACCAATAAATTTGGAACTTTGATCTCGAAATTTTTCAGGATGATTTTTTCCACCCTTACCTTTTTGATTGTTATTACTAGTTAGTGACATAGTGATGTTTTTATAGTACAAATATAAGTATCCCTGGAATTAATAAATAGATTTTTGTACCTGAATTTGATAGTAGGTTAAACCCAATTGCATTAAATTAGTTTATCGATTTCTTTATTATAATCGTGCTGCAGATCTTCATGAAGCGTTTCTATTACCCCTCTTATTTTTTTTATTTGATTATTATAAAGATTAATAAGTGCAGCACTTCTATTTACCTCAATACCGGATGTTTTAATTTTATGGCAATAATAAATCAGCAATTCCACTTCTGCATCCTTAGATGTGGTGTATTTAATATACTTGTTCGTAATTTTTAGAATTTTTCGAAGACTTTTTTTTGCAAAATATAGATTGGATTGATTGATAGCCTGGAAATTTTCATCTATCTCTAGTTTTACATTATGAATGTAACTATTCAGGTCGTTTGCTTCAAAAAGAAGGTAACCAATTAACTCTTTATTTTCTTTTTTAAATTTAATTAAACGCAGGCACAGCTCTAATAATTCCTCCTGAGGAATGTTAGAGAGCTCTTGTTTAATTTCATTAAGGGAAGCGGTTTTCAAAATAATGTTTACTATTTCCTGTTAAGGAGTAAAAAGTTTTTTTAAAAATTAAATATTATCTGCCAATGCGAATTCTACCGCTGCATTTGCATGAATGAATGTTGTATCAAAAAGCGGTATATCACAATCCTCCTGCTTTATTAGCATAGGTATTTCAGTACAACCTAAGATTATTCCTTCTGCCCCTTGTTGTTTTAATTTATTAATTATTTCAAGATAATTTTCTTTTGTTTCGGGTAAAGTAATTCCCTTTGCCAATTCAGTATATATTGATGAATTAATAATTTCAATTTCTTTTTCACTGGGAATAAGCGTTTTGATTCCAAACTGAGCTAACCGATCCTTGAAAATATCAAACTGCATTGTATACTTTGTTCCTAATAAAGCAATTGTTTTAATTTTTTTATTTTGGATAGCTTTAGCCGTAGCATCTGCAATATGAAGCAAAGGAACACTAACTGCCGGCTCAATATTATTAAAAATATGATGCATTGTATTTGCACCAAGTAAAATAATTTCAGCGCCGGAATTTTGCACTTTAATTGCGGCAGTTTTAATAATTTCGACAATCGCTGCCCAGTTATTTTGTTTTGTCAGCTTTACAATTTCACCATAGTTAACAGAGTAGATAACCATCTTAGCGGCTTCATCTCCACCTAATTTTTTATTTACAGCCTGATTAATGTAACGGTAATAATCAATAGATGAATACCATGACAACCCTCCTACCAGTCCTATTGTTTTCATATTACTTTTTGAATTGGAAAATTACGGCTGTTTGATGCATAATTAGTAATAATTTAAATGATAATTAAGGATACATATTGTATTAGTTGGAACATTCAATAAAATAATTATATTTGGTTTTATTCTTGGCATAATATTTATTAACTCTAATAAAACTATTAAACATGAACGCTTTCTTTAAAACAATCATTGCCGGCTATGGCGCAAAAAAATTAGGTGGTGGGTGTATTAGCACTATCTTGATCTTTATTGTTATTTATTGGGCTTTAGGAAATTGTAATTCTAATAAGAATACAGCGCCTGCCCGTCCTGCTTCCTTAATTGAAGAGAGAAGTGTTGC
>JBBJOK010000154.1:0-4782 GCA_037721545.1 Chitinophagaceae bacterium | reverse complement strand
TTAGTACCCTCTTTACCAACAACTACGGGCATTTCAAGAACTTTTGTATTATTCTCATAAGCATACAAGGTAAACTCAGGAATATTTACTGTTATATGATTGGACTCTACATTGGCTGCCATCCATTGCATCCTGTTTAGGTTGATTATTATTTGTTGTATTCTTTTATCCACCGGGATATTCAGCGACCTGATCAAAGTATCTCCTATATTGCCGGTGGGCTTCATGCCGTTGGTCCGCTGATAATTCTTTACTGCTGTAACCAGGGAATCATTAAAGGTGGCAGTGCTATCAGAACCACTCATATCACCTGTGAATTGCAATCTTTTTTTTATCAAAGCTATTGCAGGTGCAGAAGACCCTTTTTTGATTTGTTTAGTATTAAATATTATGGTACGCCAGCCACCTTGTTTTGCAATGGAATTATATAATCGCAGTTTCTCTTTTAAAAGGGAATATTGAATTGCGGTTGTGCCTGCTACAGAATCAGTACGATTAAATAACATAGTATCTGACAATGAAACTGCATTTTCTTTTTTTACCGGTATTGTTTTTTCAGGGGATAAATTTGCGAATAGTGTTTTATTACGATTTGCTTTATGAAATTGTAAGTAAGAATAGGTTAAAGCGAGTTCTGTATTTAAAATTGAAGTATCGAAACGGCTGAGTAGCAAAGTGTCCATATTCAGCAATGTGTCCATTTTATTACGCAATGCTTTATCAGGTTTGCTGCCGAACATGTCTTGTAAATTCCAAAAGCCTTTTGCCTGCTCTGTAAAACCTTGAGAAGTAAACCATGCAAATTGCAGGTTACGGTAATTGTAAAAACTTTGTAAGCCCTGAGTTTCTTCGGGAGATAATTTTTTTGTTTTGATGAATTCTGCTACAGTATTGCTGTCAAGAAATAAGTCGCTGTAAGAATTTGCAGGAGTAATATCTACATTTCTTATAAGATATACTGTATCTGTTCGCACAATTGATTTTCCACTATCTGTAGTGGACGTAGTAGTATCACTCTTTTGATCAGCGGAATTGCAAGAACTAAAAAAAATAATGGCTACAAAAAATATGTTTCTCATCCGACGAAGATAACAAATCGTGTGCCTATTGAATAATTTATGAAGTTTTATCTAAAAGGTAAATTGCAGATAATTTTATGATGTATTTAAAAAATAATATCTTTTCATAGAATTAATAAAAGCAATAACAAGAAAGCATGAAAAAACTAGGTGTATTATTATTACTATTATCCCCCTTCATTTTGCAGTTTTGCTCCTCATCAAAAAATGCTGCAAAAACAAACAAAATGCAAACAACCTATACAGCTCATGTCCAACCGTTAATGATAACCCATTGTACGCCCTGTCATTTTCCTCCAAAAGGAAATAAAAAAGCTTATGATAATTATACAGCAGTAATGTTAGGTATTGATCCGATATTAGATAGGATCAGGAGAGATCCTTCCGAAAAAGGTTTTATGCCTTTAAATCATCCAAAATTATCAGACTCCACAATAAATGTATTTGTCAATTGGAAGAAAGACGGTCTGCGGGAAAATTAAATTTTACAGCTTACTGTGATAAATGTGCAAAGATACTATCAACCAGAGTTTTGCAAGTCTTTACATAAGAGGGATTATCTGCCCCGATATCCGCCACTATTACCTCTATTAGGTGGCCTGGATGAACTGCGATCTTCAGCCTGGGTAACTACTAACGGTTTTTTGCCGAGCGAAATATCCTTTAAATTCTCAATAGCTTCTTTAGCTTCAGCATCATTTTCCATTTCCACAAAACCAAAGCCTTTGCTTTTACCTGTCTCTCTATCAATGGCAACCCTGGCAGAGGTTATTGTTCCAAATTTTTCAAAAATCTCTTCTAATTCAGCATCATCAAGATCATAAGGTAAACCGGCTACAAAAAGTTTCATTTAATTTATTTTAGTAAAAATACAAAGTAATATTGGTGAGATTAAAATATAATAATATTAATGCGCAGTAGGAACAAAAAACCGTTGAGCCTTACACTTAAATAAGAATTAATAACCAAGCCCTAAGTCTCTGCCCTTCATAACTGCGGGTACACCATCAGTTATCCATTTAGGCGCTCGTTCACCTTTTAGCAACCAATCAAAAAATTGTTGTTCACGAATCTGAATGTCTTTACGATTTTTTCTTTCTACTAAATTGTGGGCTTCGCCATTATAATTTAATAACCATACGGGTTTGTTCAATCTTCTCATTGCAGTAAAAAATTCAATTCCCTGGTACCAGGGCACAGCGCCATCAGCATCATTACTCATAATTACCAACGGAGTTTTTACTTTTTGTAAATGAAAAAGAGGAGAATTTTCAATGTATAGATCGGGCTTTTCCCAAATGGTGGCACCAATGCGGCTTTGGCTTTTTTCATATTGCATCTGCCTGTTAAGGCCACTCTCCCACCTTACACCTCCATAAGCGCTAAACATATTTACCACAGGTGCCCCAGCCCATGCAGCTGCATATAAATTTGTTCGTGTAATAATATGAGCAGCCTGATAACCGCCCCAGCTTTGGCCCTGTAAACCAATTTTAGTGCTGTCAACAAATCCCTGTTTTATTAATGCCCGGGTACCGCTAACTACATAATCAAATGAATTTTTACCCGGGTGCCCCGTGGTGTACCATATATCCGGAGCGAATACCACGTAACCCCGACTTACAAAAAATGGAATATTTAATCGTGATGGTGTGGGAGCAGGTGGCTGATAATTATAGAGCGTATTATTAAGTCGCTCATAAAAGTAAACGATCATCGGATATTTTTTCTTTGGATCAAAATTTTCAGGCTTATATAAAATTCCTTCAGTCTCCTTGCCCGTGTAAGCTTTCCATTTAAAAAGCTCGGCTGTGCCCCATGAATAATTTGACTGCTGAGGGTTTGTATTAGAAAGCTTTACACTCTTGGAATTAGTTGCCGGATCATCATTATTGCCATAATCAACTGAATACAAATTAGGTGAGCTTATGAAGCTTTCTCTTGCAAACAACAAGATTTTACTGTCATCAGCTTTAATTATAGAAGAAATATTTGTGGCATCTGAAAAAGAAAAAGTTGTATTACCATCTATGTTTTGAAAAATAGTAATTCCACTGTTTTTATTTTTTTCATTAAATGTTCTAAATACCAAAGGTTGGTTAGGGGTAATAAATTTTTCATCAATACCTTTTACGTTAATATAGCGGTATACAGTTGTACTTTTTCTCCCTTTGGTTATCGCTATTGATTTTTCTTTTGCCTCAGCATCAATTTTCCAAACATCATATTTATCGTTTACCAAAACATATCTATCACCTTCCATCCACTTGACTATACCATGTGGTTGTGGATCATCGGGTACATCGTTATCCTCTTCATATAAAGGGAATTTGATATCAGTGGCAAAAGGAATTATTTTGTTGTTGATAGCATTGTATAAAAAATATCCTTTTTTAAGATCGTTATACATCAATAAATATTTTCCCGTATAAGAAGGGAAAGTTCTTCCTTTCCAGTTTTTTGTAATTAACCTGCTTCTCCCCGTTAGAGGCTCTATTGCATATAAGTCGGTAACCGTAAACCCTTGCCATTGTCTTGCTACCCTGTTTCCAGAGTCTGATAATGAATAAAATACATCTCCATCACCATCCAATGTAGGAATAACCCTGTTTAGTTTTTCACTACCTAACTGAACTACAGCTCTGTTATCAAAGTCATAACGTGCTAAATAATTTTTTCTTGAGAGGCTGTCATTAAATCTTAACTGCGCAGGCATTAGTTCTTCATCTTTATAATTCCATACATCAACACTCACTCTTTCAAATTCAGGTAGGGATGTATCTTTTGGTGGCAATATGGGAGAAGTTCCAAAAAATAATCTATTGCCGCTTTTGCTAAAGTTGATGTTTGCAAACTCACTAATTCCCCATTTTGACGGGATGCCTTTGGTAGTTTTATCTGCAATCAGCATTGCACTGTCAGCATTATCCTTAAAATAATAAAGCCTGTAAAATTTTTGAGATTCTCTTTTACTGCTATCCCTTTCTGCTACAAACGCAAGTTGCTCCCCTTTTTCATCTATTGCAAATGATCTTGCATCGTTAAAATTCTGTAATACAGTGTCAACTTTTGCTGTTTGTAGATGTTCTTTCAATACTAAAGCCTTTGCTGATTTATTTCTGGATTGCCTGGTAGTTTTAAAAACTAACGTGTTGCCAAACTTGCTGAATAGGTAATCATTCACAACTTTATATTCATGTACTATACCTGTGCTTAAATTTCTTACAAACAATTGTGTTCCCTCATCCGTAATCTCTTCAGGTTTTATTTCGGAAGTTGATCTGGGAGGTTGTAAGGAAGCCAATCCCATCATTTGAACCTGAGCCAATTTATTTCTAAGACTATCGGCCATCCTCGTTAAACTGTCAATAATATTTGCAAATACTTTTATGCGGGAAAGCGAGTCAAGTTCTTTTTGTTGCCGCTGTACATCTGCCAAAGGTTTTTCCATAAGATAAGCAAGCCATGACGAATTTTTTTCAGGAATTTTATAACTTCTTACTCTCGCAATTTTTTCCAACTTTAGAGTAGATGTTTCAATGATCCCAAGAGAGTCTTTGGGCATATCATCGGGCTTTGCTTTTTTAATTCTTGCATTTCTTGTTTGCTGAAATGTTGGTTTGATCTTAAATATCAGAAACCGACCATCTTCCGTAAATTTTGTATTATACCCCCGGGGCACTTCCAACAGTTTTTTGCCATC
>JBBJOK010000153.1:4845-6992 GCA_037721545.1 Chitinophagaceae bacterium | reverse complement strand
CTATTCTTCCAGAAATGATAAGCCCATTCCATAAGAGGCCTGCTAACTCTGGGTTTTATATAAAACGGACTACTGCTGCGAAGCATAAATCTAATACCTTCAGCAATTATTCCTGGTGAGGCTAAAGGAATAAAATGGCTTGGAGAAAAATATCCCATATTTCCAAATGAACAGCCATTGGTGATATTGTCTCTTTCAATTACAGTAACTCCATAGCCTTCTTTTTGCAGGTAGTATGCACAGTTTAATCCTATTACACCTCCACCAATTATTGTAACGGCGCCCTTAGGACTTCCACCCAAAGGAGAATCAACTTGAATATCAGAAGGTTGATAGACATTTTCTTTCATATTAATTTCCGGATGAGAATGAAGATTCAGATTACTTACTGTTTTTCTTTTCCAATTGCTCTTTAATATATTTATCAGTCATTTTTTCCAGGATGGATAATGTAACTGTTCCATTAGAAAGTATCATATCATGAAAAGAACGTACATCAAAGCTTTCACTTAAATATTTTTCTGCCTTGGCACGCAATTCTTTTATTTTTATCTCACCAATTTTATAAGCCAAAGCCTGTCCGGGCCACGATATATACCTGTTAACCTCAGTATTTACTTCATGAAGCGATAGGGCAGTATTATCTGCTAAATAACTCACCGCTTGTTCTCTTGTCCAACCTTTTGTATGAATGCCAACATCAATTACCAATCGGCAGGCACGCCACATTTCATAAGTTAATCTTCCAAATAAACTATAAGGATCTTTGTAGAAGCCCATTTCATGACCAAGATATTCACAATATAAACCCCAACCTTCACCAAATGCATTTACATATAAGTTTTGTCTAAACTCAGGCAAATTTTCCAATTCCTTAGTTAAGGCAATTTGCAAATGATGGCCAGGCACGGCTTCATGTAATGTTAATGCTTCCAATGTATAAAGGGTGCGGCTTTTTAAGTCATATGTATTTACCCAGTATTCACCTGCATTTTTACTTTTAATTGGTGCACCTGAATACCGGCCTGCGGTGTATGCAGGTGCCAGGTATGCTGGAACCGGCTCCACACTGTAAGGTTGTCGGGGAAGTTTTCCGAAAAGTGAAGGAAGGATGCCATCTGCTTTTTTAGCGATATAAGATGCCTCTTTTAATAATTGCTCTGGTGTAGTAGCATAAAACTTTGAGTCAGTACGCAAATTTTTTAGAAAGGCTTTAAAATTTCCTTTAAAATTTACTTGCTGTAATACCTTATCCATTTCATATTTAATTCTTGCGACTTCTTTTACACCTATTTGATAAACCTCTTCTGATGAGAGATTTGTTGAGGTGAAAAATTTTACCCTGTCTTCGTAAAATGCTTTTCCTTTAGGCATGTTGGAGGCGCCTAAAGTGCTACGGGTACTGGTTCGATATTCGGATTCAAAAAAAGACCCAATTTTTTGATAGCTCGTAATTACATTTTGTTGGATTATAGTTTTTGCATGAGCTTGTAACGCTAGCCAGTCAGTCTCATTGATACTAAAAGGCTTTTTAGTGAATGGTTTCCAGAATACCGATTTTTCAACATTATCGGTAATATGTTGAGCATACGTAGGCTTGTAACCATCCACAATAATTTTAGGCTGACTGATTCCTACCCGCAATCCTTCACGCATCAAAGCCAGGTGTTCATCAACATACCGCGGTACATCTTTAAGTAGTAAGAGATACCTTTCAACATCTTTTTTTGAACTTAAAATTGTATTCGCTCTCCTTGCCAAAGCTGTGTGAAAGCCCTCATCTGATAATACGGGATTAAGGTATGCCTTGTATTCGTATTGTGATAATTCATCTTTGATCAAATGTTGTAATAACTCCAGGTTTATTTGATCGTTAAAAGCTAATGAGTCTTTATTTATAGCATTTACTTTAGTGTAAACTGATTTATAAAAATTATAATTACTAAAGAAATGTTCTTCTGTATGCGAGCCAAGAAGATTATTTTTTAAACTATCCGATTTTGATTCTTTGTCTGTAAAATTTTTTATATCGGTAAGTACACTTTTAATTACTGGGTTTATTTCCGGTTCTTTTACTTGAGCATTTGAAAGAAAGAAAAATGGGACAACATAAATAAATGTTAAGAGGATTTTATTCATATTTTTTT
>JBBJOK010000153.1:2007-4745 GCA_037721545.1 Chitinophagaceae bacterium | reverse complement strand
TACCTTACCCATAGCATACTCTTTGCCGTATATAAAGTCTAAAAAAAGGAGAAAACATGTTACGATTAAAAAGTTTTTATGTACTGGCCTTTTCCGCTGGTGCTTTGCTTTTAGGTAGTTGCGGAACATCTGCTCACATAGAAAAAGACGAGTCTGCAAATCTTCAGAATTACAAAACCTATCTCTGGATAGACAAAGAAAATAAGGGAAAGGTAAGTAATGAGATTGCAGCACAAAATCTAAAAGTTATTGTGAATGATGAACTTCAGAAAAACGGTTTCAGGGAAGTAAAAAATAATCCTGATCTTTTATTAAGTTATGATCTGTTGGTAGAAAAAAATGTAAGGGAACAAACAGAGCCAATGTATAGCAGGCCTTACACAAGGGTTTACTACAATCCTTATACACGCAGATACGGGCAAATTTATTATCCTTCTCAATTTTTGGGCTATGATAGTTATAACACCCCTGTAAAAGAAGGCACAGTTTCTATTAGCATGATTGATGCAAAAACTGATAAAACTATTTGGCAAGGCTGGACAACAGAAGAGCTAAACAGCAATCAATTCAGCAGTAAAGAAGTTCAAAAAAATGTAAGGACGATCTTTAAAAAATTTGATACAGCCAGTAAATAATTATCATCATCTATGAATGCCTATCCCGCCGAGAGGCGGGTTTTTTTTATGATTACCCTATCAAAAATCTGTATCCACTTCCTTTAAATAAATCTGTTAATGATATTTTCCAAATATTCCTGCCTGCCACTAATCATTGAAGGCTCGCCGTGATCTATTGCATACTTTGTTAAGTCTTCTAAAGATAATTTTCCGGTTTCAAAATCTTTTCCTACACCATTATCAAAAGAAGCGTACCGGTTGTCACGTATCTTTTTATAATCCGATTTTTGTAGAATATTATCGGCAATTATTAATGCTCTTGCAAATGCATCCATGCCGCCAATGTGAGCATGAAAAAGATCCTCAACATCTGTAGAATTTCTCCTGATCTTGGCATCAAAATTTATTCCGCCGCCTTTTAATCCACCTGCCTCCAATACTACTAACATTGCTTCTACCAATTCATAAATATTATTGGGGAATTGGTCCGTATCCCAGCCATTTTGATAATCACCGCGATTAGCATCCATACTTCCCAGCAAACCAGCATCAGCAGCCACCTGCAGCTCATGCTGAAACGTATGGCCAGAAAGGGTTGCATGATTCACTTCGATGTTCAACTTAAAATCATCCATAAGGTTATACTCCCTTAAAAAATTTATTACAGTTGCTGCATCATAATCATATTGATGTTTGCTGGGTTCACATGGTTTTGGCTCAATAAAAAAATTGCCCTTAAAGCCATTCGCCCTTGCATAATCTTTTGCAGCATGCAAAAATTTAGCAAAATGATCCTGCTCTTTTTTCATGTTAGTGTTTAGTAAACTCATATAGCCTTCACGTCCGCCCCAAAAAACATAATTCTCACCGCCTAAGGCTATCGTTGCATCCAGCGCAGCTTTTACCTGTGCGCCTGCATGTGCCAACACATGAAAATCAGGATTTGTAGCAGCCCCATTCATGTATCTTTTGTTGGAAAACAAATTTGCTGTACCCCACAACAGTTTTACGCCACTCTCTTTTTGTTTTTGTTTTGCATATTTTGTAATTGCCTGTAATTTTCTTTCATTGTCTTTTACATCATTTGTGAGATCCACTACATCCATATCGTGAAAACAATAAAATGGTAAATTCATTTTAGTAATGAATTCAAATGCAGCATCCATTTTATCTTTTGCCCTTTCGATTGGATCAGACTTAATGTTCCATGGAAAAATATGTGTAGGCTCTCCAAATGGATCTGCCCCATTACCATTAAATGAATGCCAATATGCACAGGCAAAACGCAGGTTGTCTTTCATAGTTTTTCCCGCAATCATTTTATTTTCATCGTACCAACGAAAGGCCAATGGGTTATCGCTTTCCACCCCTTCAAATTTTATTTGCGGAATATTTTTAAAATATTCTGTGTTTCCTTTAATTATTTTCATTTGATTTATGATTGAGGTTTATGCAAAAACTAATTTTATTTTTCTGAAATTTTTAATCTTTCATTTAGCAGCTCCTTCCATTTCTCATACAAATTATCATAAATGTCCTGGTTAACAGGAGATACTGTGCCAACAGGTTTTCTGTTACAAAACGCAGTGGCCGCGTCTTTATATATTCCTGCTCCTATGCCGGCACCAATTGCAGCGCCAAAACTTCCATCACCTCCGTAAAATTGAACTTCAACATTAGTACTATTTACAAATGATTGAGTAAATACATCACTTAAAAAAAGGTTAGCCCTGCTTGCCCTGATAATATTTGGATCAATGCCATTTTCTCTCATAATATCAAGCCCATAGCGAAAAGCGAAAGCAATTCCTTCCTGAACTGAACGAACCATATGCGCTGTTGTATGTATATTAAAATCAAGATTATGAAAATGAGCCCCTACAATTTTGTTTTCCAACATACGCTCTGCACCATTACCAAATGGAAGAGCCATCAATGCATTTGAACCAATATCAATTTTTGCAGCATCATCATTCAATACCTGGTAAGAGATGTTTGTACCAGCAATATTTTTAATCCACTTATTAAAAATACCTGCTCCATTAATGCATAATAATATTCCAATTCTTTTATCATCAGCCTGGTGATTTACGTGCGCAAAACTATTAATACGGGATTGAG
>JBBJOK010000153.1:0-1907 GCA_037721545.1 Chitinophagaceae bacterium | reverse complement strand
AGAGCAGAGCTTGTAGTAGTACATTCTCCGGAAAACTTCATCGCAATAAAATCACCAGGCAGCATGATTTTATCTATTTTTTTATAGATAGCCGGTTCATTTTTTTGTACCCATGCTAATTTTGAAGCTGTAAAATTCCCGGGTGAATTTAAAAGGTGTGACAAACATTTTTTCTCACCAATTTTCTGTAAAGCTTTTTTACCAATTTCAACAGCCCGGCTATCACACCAGATGATAGAATTGCGTAAAACCTGCTGCTCTTTATCAATCAATACTAACCCATGCATTTGATATGCAATACCAATAGCGCTAATATCTTTGGGGTCGTACTTTTTTGTTGCATTGCATTTTAAAATTGCATGAGTTACATGCTCCCACCATAAGTCCGGGCTTTGTTCTGCCCAACCCGTTTGTTCAGCTATAATATCTACCTCTGTTTCCGGGTATTGAGTTGCTGCAATACATTTTTGTGTATCTGCATCAACAACAGAAACTTTAATTGAAGAAGTTCCTAAATCAATTCCCATAAGGAGCATAGTGGAAATTATTTGTATTACTAAATCTCAGTAAACAATGGGTTTTAATGCCAGCAATTGATCCTATCATAATACTTTTATTTTTACACTTCTGAAACTTACAGCATCTCCATGATCCTGTAAAAGAATATGGCCTTCTGATGCTTCGCCAAAATTCTTCCACTGCTTGTATTTACTAATTTCCACAAGGTCACGAAATTCTTTTGATCCTCTTACATATTCCAGCACCTTAACTCCATTAAGATAGTGCTCCACTTTATTATTCGGATAAACTATTATTCTTCCAATATTCCAATCACCTATGGGACGTAAAGAGTTTGCGGGCTTATTAGAAGGAATAAGATCATACAGCGAAGAGAGCATTCTATTTCCTTCTCTTCCCATTTTTGCATCAGGGTGTACTGCATCATCTAATACCTGGTATTCTAACCCTATGGCAGAACCTTTATTTCTTTCTGATAAGGTGACAAAATATTTAACGCCGCTATTGCTGCCCTGGGCTAATTTAAATTCAAACGAAAGATCGAAAGCGCTATACTTTTCTTTTGTAACGATATCTCCTCCATTCGTTGCTTCCTTTCCTGCAGATGCTTCTACCTCCATAGAGCCGTTGTTAATACTCCACCCTTTTTCAGGGAAAGTTTCTTTATATGCACCCTTCCAACCGTTGGTTGTTCTACCATCGAATAATAATTTCCAACCATTTTTCTTCTCGTAGGGTAGCAAAGTATTTGGTACATGATTAACAACATAAATATCTTTGGGAAAAGGAGTTTGTTTTAATCCGGAAGTTTTAATGCGAACATTTTTAAAATATATTTTTTTATTTGCCTCCTCAGCTTTTCCAACATTATGTACCTGTAATGCAATGAAACCAGTGTTATCAATAGTATCTACTAACCAGGCACATGGTATTCCATTTACAAAGGTTTTCATTTCATTGCCAATGCATTCAATTCTAATATGGTTGTAACTATCTTGCTTAAACGCGTTTTGTGCAGGGCTGTTCAGGCTTAGTGGATATAACCACTTCCTTCGGCCTTCATCATAAATGCCTCCTGTCCATTTTCGGCTTGAAGCATCAACTTCCATTTGCCTTCCGTAAACTTTGCCTTTACCTTTATTGGCAGCAGCATCAAAATGACTTCTTGTTTGCACACCTGAATTACCCTTAGCGCTTTCCAGTTTTATATCTACCTCTAATATAAAATCGCCATATTCTTTTTCTGTAGTAAGAAAAGTATTACCAGAATTTAAAACGGTTGTTCCTACAATTGCCCCGTCTTCAATTGTAAACAAAGATGTTCCGCCGAGTACTTTCCATCCCTTAAATGTTTTACCATCAAAGAGAGGTTTCCATCCATCAGTTTG
>JBBJOK010000152.1:0-6994 GCA_037721545.1 Chitinophagaceae bacterium | reverse complement strand
TAACTTACTTAAAACCTCTTCTTTTTCATTTCTACTAATTGGGATCCGGTGACTACCAATAATAATTTCGTTGCCCTCAATGCTTGACACCCTGGAGGAAGCCACGATATAGGATTTGTGACATTTGAGGAATTGATCAGCTGGCAGATATTCTTCAATTGATTTAAATGTAAGCCAACTCATGTACTTTTTATCAGATGTATGAATGGTAACGTAGTTCTGTAAAGCTTCTACGAATAGTATATCCTTAAAAAAAATCTTAATTAATTTATTATCAGCTTTAATAAAAAAATATTTTTCCTCTTTATTTATGGATAATGTTTCGGAATGATTTTTCTCTCTAACCTCATAGTACTCCCTGGCTTTTAAAGCAGCTTTTAAAAACCGGTCAACCGAAATAGGCTTAACCAGATAATCCAGCGCATTCAGATCAAAACCATCCAATGCATATTGCGGAAAAGCTGTGGTAAAAATTACCGGTGGCGAATTGGAAAGGGATTTAAAAAATTCAATACCTGAAATTTTTGGCATTTGAATATCAAGAAAGAGTAAATGAACATTTTTATCTTTAATATCTTTTACTGCCTTTAACGGATTGTCGTATTCGCCTACAAGATTTAAAAAGTCAATATCATTAATATATTCTTTTAATCCTTTCCGAGATAATGGCTCATCGTCAATAATGATACAATTAAGAGGTGCCTCCATTATTCAAGTTTTAATTTTAATTGTATATCAAAGTAGTTCTTTTCATCTTTAATTGTCAGCGAATGTTTATCAGGATATAAAAGTTGAAGCCTTCGTTTTACATTGGCCAATCCAATGCCGCCACTTTTTCCGGTAGCTATTGGGATTACAACATTTTCCTGTTTACCCTCTGTCGTGTTTTTAACATTAAAAACCAATTCACCATTTTGCATGGTAAGCTCAATATGAATTTCATTTGCTTGTTCAGTAAATGTTGAGAGATGCTTAAAAGAATTTTCAACAAAAGGGATGAGCAATAATGGTTCGATTAAAAAACCCTTCATCCGGGTATCAATATTTACTTTGATTGAAGAATTCTCTCTTCGTAACCGTTGCACATCTATGTAATCTTTTAAATAATCCATTTCTTTTTCAATCGGAATTTTTTCATCTTTAATTTCATAAAGCTGGTAACGCAGCATATCTGAAAACTTATGCAAGGCATTTCTAGCCTGGGGATTGTTTTTATCAATAAGAAAATATACTGAGTTAAGTGCATTAAATAAAAAATGTGGGTTCATCTGTGATTTTAAAAAAATCAGTTCTGCTTCGGCTTTTTCTTTAGCCATTTCTCCAAGCCTCCGTTGTGCTTTGGCATAATCCAGTAAAAGCTTAAAAGCTGCACCCGTAATAACTAATAAAAAATGAGGGATAACATTATCATATATCCTACTCTTAAAATCTTCATCAAACAATACAAAGGTGTCATTCGGGTAAATAATCATGCCTAAGATGTACATTTTAAACATACTACTTAGGCACACCATAATAAAAAAAATCAACCCAAAAAGCACATTCTTTTTTTTATACAGGAGTTTTGGAATTAAAATATAATTGGTGATATAAACCATAATTGCGAGGTCTACCACCTTTATTATTGTAATTAATACCGCTTTACCGGTTGAAGGAAAATCCTGGTATCTAAAATAAAACCAACTCCAAAAAAGCAACACCCAAAACAAGAGGTGATGCAATTTATAGCGATATAGTGTATTGCTGACAGCCATAATTCAAAATAAACTTATTAATGATACATAGCAAATTTCCTTACACTTACTGCTACTTTAGCTTGACGTATGTGAAAATATAATTACAAACCTATTGTCAAGTAACTATAACAGAATATGTAAAAAGTTTTTACTGTTATTACTAAAAGATTCTATTTGGTAAACTAAAATCTATTGTATGAAACACATAACATTACTGTTGGCAATTGCGTTGATAAGTTTAAGGGGCTGCTCACAAAATGCTCCTGAACAAAATAATTCTAATCTAAAACGCGTTGGCGAACCGTGTGAAGGCTGCGAAGCTATTTATGAAAGCCCTGTTGCTTTTGAAAGATTATCTTATATAGACACCTTACCCGATTTTAATGAAAGCAGTGTGAAAATAAAAATCAGTGGAGTTATTTATCAATCAGATGGGAAAACCCCTGCAAAAGATGTAGTGTTATACTTCTATCACACCAATGAAAAGGGTTATTATCCAAAAAAAGGAAATGAACCCGGGTGGGGCAACCGCCATGGTTATTTAAGAAGCTGGTTAAAAACGAATGCCAAGGGAGAGTATATATTTTATACCCTCAAACCAGCCGCCTATCCTGAAAGACCAGAGCCCGCTCATATTCATATGACCATAAAAGAGCCCGGCAAAAATGAATACTATATTGATGATATTCAGTTTGATGATGACCCTCTATTGACAAAGGAAAAGAGGGATAAGCAACAAAACCTGGGCGGAAATGGAATTATTTCACTAAAGAAAATCAATAATATATTAGAAGGTAATAGAAATATTATTTTAGGTAAAAACATTCTTAATTATCCGGATAAGTAAACATTCATGTACTATTCTAAGTTTATGTTGAAAATTTTACAAATTAAAATACGTTTTACCATATTAACAGTTATGCTGCTAGTAGAAATTAAGATTAATTTTACTCCTACACAGTTAACATTAGAATATGGAGTATGTTGATTATTATAAAGTTTTAGGAGTTGATAAAAAAGCCTCTACAGATGATATTAAAAATGCTTACCGCAAACTGGCACGCAAGCATCATCCGGATCTAAACCCGAATGATAAGGAGGCGCATAAAAAATTTCAACAATTAAATGAAGCGAATGAGGTATTGAGTGATATCGAAAAACGGAAAAAGTATGACCAGTATGGCAAGGACTGGAAACATGCGCAGGAATTTGAAAAGCAACGGCAATCAAGAGGATCTTATTCAAATCAGGGTGGGCAAACAGGCAGTTTTGGAGAACATGATTTCTCAGATTTTTTTTCATCTATGTTTGGAAGTGGGGAACGAAGCGCAAGGGGCAGGCAAACAAAGTTTAAGGGTCAGGATTACAATGCTGAACTACAACTTAATTTAACCGATGCTTATACAACACATCAACAAACAATAACTGTTAATAGTAAAAATATACGCATCACCATACCGGCCGGTATTGATAATGGTCAGCAAATAAGGCTAAAAGAATATGGTGCCTCCGGGGTGAATGGAGGCCCGAATGGGGATTTATATATAGCTTTTTCAATAATTAATAATACAAAATTCAAAAGAGCAGGAAATGATCTTTATACCAATGCTGAGATCGACCTTACTATAGCAGTTTTAGGTGGTGAGGCCACAATAGATACCATGGGAGGCAAAGTAAAAATGAAGGTGAAGCCTGAAACTCAAAATGGCACAAAAATAAGATTGAAAGGCAAAGGTTTTTCTGTCTATAAAAAAGAGGGTGAATTTGGAGATTTGTTTATCACCTTCTTAATTAAACTCCCTACCAATTTGTCTGATAAACAAAAAGAATTATTTACTGAATTCGCAAAATCGCTTTAATCAATATTTTCGTTAATAGATACTGTCATGCTTCTCAGGGGCGTGGAAAATTATACCCTTGTTTTTTAAGCATTGGTTAGAAACTTTTCCACCCCGCTAATTAAGATCGCGATAATAAAATCGGCATGAAATTTAGCTTGAAGAACTCAATCAATTAAATCTTAATTTATGGCAAAATCAACAAATTCAAAAGCCCCTACAAAAAAATCCGCCCAAAAAAAATCTACATCAATTAATGCGGATGCATCTTCGAACTTTAAACCTGAGGATTCAAAAATTGCAGGTACATCGCCTGAAAAAGAAACAGGTTTGCAAAAATTATTTGCGGATGGTATAATGGACATATATTGGGCAGAAAATCACCTGGTAAAAGCATTGCCTAAAATGATTAATGCAGCTGCTTCTCCCGAATTACAAAATGCATTTACTGATCACCTTGAAGTAACTAAAACCCATGTGAGCAGATTAGAGGAAGTGTTTAGCTTAATGGGTAAAAAGCCCAAAGCAAAAAAATGTGATGCAATGGAAGGCCTTTCAAAAGAAGGCGAGGGTACTATAGAAAGTACAGACAGTGGCACGGCTGCACGGGATCAGGGTTTAATTATGGCAGCTAGAAAAGTAGAACATTATGAAATGGTTGCCTATGGGGGGTTATCAAAATTAGCTGCAACATTAGGCCATAATGATGTTTCTGAAATTCTTAAACAGACATTAGCAGAAGAAAATGAAGCTGATGAATTATTAACTACAATAGCAGACAATTCAAATTTACCAGATGCAGTAGTTAATGATGAAGAACCTAAATAACATTCTTTACAAATAATATCGCCTTCATATTTAATTAACAGCAAATCACATAATATTATATGCCAAAAAAAACAAACAAAAATATCCCCGCCCCAGAAAATGATAAAGTTGTTGCATTGCAGCAAAATACTGTTGATGCTGAAGGACAATTCTTAAGTACCAATACAGGCCTTCGTATAAATGATGATCAAAATTCCTTAAAAGCAGGGGACCGGGGACCCACACTTTTGGAAGATTTTATTCTTCGTGAAAAAATAACTCATTTTGATCATGAACGTATTCCTGAAAGAGTAGTACATGCCCGCGGTTCGGGAGCACATGGCGTTTTTCAAGTGTATGAAAGCATGAGCAAATACACAAAGGCAAACTTTCTACAAGATCCCTCAATTCAAACTCCGGTATTTGTACGATTTTCAACTGTCGCCGGTTCCAGAGGGTCAACTGATATGGCTAGAGACGCACGTGGCTTTGCAGTTAAATTTTATACCCAGGAAGGCAATTTTGATTTAGTAGGAAATAATATACCTGTATTTTTTATACAGGATGCATCTAAATTTCCTGATCTGATTCATGCCGTAAAACCTGAGCCTCATAATGAAATTCCGCAAGCAGCGTCTGCGCATGATACATTTTGGGATTTCATTTCAAATGTGCCTGAGTCTGCGCATATGATAATGTGGGTAATGAGTGACCGTGGACTTCCCAGAAGCCTGCGGATGATAGAAGGATTTGGTGTTCATACCTTCCGTTTTGTAAATGATCAAGGTATTTCAAGTTTTGTAAAATTTCATTGGAAGCCATTATTGGGAGTACACTCTGTAGCGTGGGATGAAGCACAAAATATTTCGGGTAAAGATTCAGATTTTCATCGCCGCGACCTTTGGGAAGCAATTGAGAGAGGAGATTTTCCTGAATGGGAATTTGGTGTGCAGATTGTTCCCGAAGAGGATGAACATAAGTATGATTTTGATTTACTTGACCCTACTAAAATTATCCCTGAAGAATTAGTTCCGGTTATCAGAATTGGAAAAATGACCTTAAATCGTAACCCGGATAACTTCTTTGCAGAAACAGAGCAAGCAGCCTTTCATATTGGGCATGTAGTTTCCGGAATTGATTTTACAAATGACCCACTTTTGCAGGGACGATTATTTTCTTATACTGATACGCAATTATTAAGGCTTGGCGGTCCAAATTTTCAGGAAATTCCAATCAACAGGCCAATAAACCCTGTAGTCAATAATCAACGGGATGGATTTTCCAGACAAACCATAAATAAAGGGAAGGTTAGTTATAATCCTAATGCTATCGGCGGAGGCTTTCCTGTGCAGGCGAAGGCTTCAGAGGGTGGATTTGTTAGTTTTCCAGAAAGGATCGACGCAAGAAAAATCAGGGAAAGAAGCCCAAGTTTCTTCGATCATTTCAGCCAGGCTAAATTATTTTTTAATAGCCAGTCTGAGCCGGAAAAAAATCATTTAACGGATGCTCTCTGTTTTGAATTAGGCAAAGTGGAATCAGTTGAGATAAAGGAACGTATGCTTTACTTTTTAACGCAAATTGATGATGGTCTTGCCGGCGCAGTAGCATACAGTCTGGGGCTTCATATTCCTAAAAGTTTAGAAACTCCATTAAACCAAAGTATTCCTGCAGATGGGGACCCGGAAAAATTCAGATCGATTGTTCGTGAAGGCTCACTGGATAAATCAGAGGCTTTAAGTATGAAGAATACTATTAAGGATTCAATTCGTACCCGAAAAGTGGCGCTACTTGCTGCAGATGGAGTAAATGAAAATAACCTAATGGCAATTATTGACTCATTAACTAAAGAAGGAGCTATGGTTGACGTAGTTGCCCCCAAGCTTGGGTTTATTACTGGAGAAAACGATACTAAGATACCGGTTTACAAATCTTTTCTTACCACTGCATCCGTTTTATATGATGCTGTTTATGTACCGGGAGGAACCAATAGTGTTGCCACATTAGAAGCTGAGGCTGATGCAGTCCATTTTTTAAATGAGGCATTTAAGCATTGCAAAGCAATTGCAGCAGATAAACAGGCGTTGCAGGTTTTAAAAGCAACTTATTTCGGCAGAAAACTTCCTGAAGACAGCAGCGATGAAACAGCAATGATGGAAGGTGTAATAATAAGTAATGATATAAATACTCTATCAAAACAATTTATTGCAGCTATTGCCCAACACCGCTTTTGGGAAAGAGAGAAGCCACGAAAAGTTCCGGCATAGGTAATTCCGTTAATATAAAATGCGAATGCAATGATTGCATTCGCATTTTTTTTTGCCATGGATGAATAAGAATATCGTCAAAGCAACATATCTCTTTTTTTAGCAGTTTGATCTCTTATCATTTGGCCATAATCCCATTTTTTTGAAAGGGCATTTATAGTTAGTGCTATTCTTTTTGTTTTAGTTTCATCAGTTTTAGCGCTTTCTATCCAGTTACTAAAATATTTTCGATGTCCCGGTGCCAGCGTATTAAAAAAAGAAAGTGATTCCGGTTCGTCGGCGAGGCATTCCATTAACGCTCCATTCATCATTACAGGATTATTATCAACCTCAATTTTAATATTAACGG
>JBBJOK010000151.1:4529-7045 GCA_037721545.1 Chitinophagaceae bacterium | reverse complement strand
TATTTTTCCCCCTCTGCGCCAAACGGTTTCCGGTGTTCCGTTTTTATTAAGGGCAAGTCCACCCCCATCCATTGGGCAACCATTTAATTTCCAGCTTCCATTACCTAACTTTTGTGCCAGCCCAAAAGAAGTTCCAGCGTTATTAGATTTAATTAAATATAAATCCCTGTTACCATCTAACCAGTTACGAAACATTGCATACACATTATTACCTTTCATTACTACAGAAGGTTTGCAGCACTCACAAACTGAATTATCAGGTGAGGCATACACCAAAATATTTTTTTTCCATGTTTTGCCGCCGTCATTGGATCTTGCACCTATAATATTTTGTCCCATGGGATTTCTAACACCAAGCCAAACAGCGAAAGCATTTGTACCATCAGCGCTTAGGCTCATCAATGCTTCTTTAGCGCTTTCATTTTCGTCATTTACTTTAACCGCTTTACTCCATTTACCAGAAGCGTTTTTATGATAAGAGAAAATATTACCCGATTTAGTACAGGCCGTTACCACAAGCCCATTTGCTCCCGTCGCTATCTGCGGGCCACGCATTGCCGAAGCAAATAATTGCGGCAACATAGCAATTAATACCGGCGATGTATAATATCGTCCGTCCCTGGAAGATATATACATGATACTATCACCATTGCCATAAACAATATGAATATTGCTGTTCTTATCCTTAGCAATGTTAGGCATCTGCCCTTTTGCTATAACTGAATTAATATTCTCTCTCTTTTGTGCATTAGCAATCAAAAAAAGAAAAATAGAAAGCACCAAAAGAATAATTTTCATAATAATAATTTAGTTAAGATAATATGGTAGCCTGTAGGCCAAATTAAATTTTATCCAAAGACGTTCTTGTCTTTTGCCCTAACTTTTTAAAGTGACTGGGTGTTAGCCCTGTTACTTTTTTAAATTGATTGGACAAATAGGCAACACTGCTGTAACCTAACTGGTCAGCGATTTCAGAGAGGGAAAGCTCATCATACTTAAGTAATTCTTTTACCTTTTCAATTTTGTGAGCAATTAAATACTTTTCAATAGTTATGCCTTCTACTTCAGAAAAAAGATTACTCAGGTAACCGTAATCATGGTGCAGTAGTGCACTCAGGTGATTAGAAAAATTTATTTTTATCTGTTCTTCGGAGTAATGTACGAACTCCACAACGGTATTTTTTATTTTCTCAATAACCTGTGTTTTTTTATCATCAATTAATTCAAAACCGAATGATTGCAGGACTTTATTTAACTGATTTTTTTTTTGGCTGTCGAGCACTTCTGTAATCTCAACCTCTCCTAACTCTATTGTTACTGGGTGAATGCCAAACTTAAAAAGCTCATCCCTTACAACCATTTTACAACGGCTGCAAACCATATTTTTTATATAGAGTATCATACTTATTTTACTTACAGCAATTCTTCTTTTGGAATAAGGAGAATATAAAGGTCAAGAATCTTACTATATAAAATTTACCAGGCATTAAATAAATTGTGTTCAAATCTTATTAAAAATCCATTCGGTGCAGTTCTCAGGTTAGTGGTAGATAATTCTTTTCTATACCCTATATCAATCCTGCTCTGACTATTAAAAATAAACTGAATTGATGGAGCTGCATCAATATAATATTTTCCGGAACCAAGATTGAACTGACTTAAAACTTCCAGCATAAGGTTTACATTGGTTTGCTTGTAGTCAGTGTACTCTTTCGGTAACATCAACTTACCAACTGAGAAGGTGTAATTAATGGCCTTTCGGTTTTTATCGCCAAACGAAAATTTATTCCCCCTTCCATTATCTGTGGCGTTAACATAAGATAAACCTGAAGATATAGCTACTTTATGCAGTAACTGAGTAGCAACAATTCCTGTTTCCCAACCGCTATTATGCCCATACAGGTTTATTTCATCCATGTGAATATCGCTATTGTTATAACTTAAACGTCCAAAAGCGGCCATTCTAAAGTGTTTCTGTACATCATCTGTACTCAAAAATCTATACTTAGCATAAATGCTGCCGCCTTCAAGAGAAAGTTGTTTATTTCTGTTGCTCAAAAATAAATCGCCATGCAACATTATGTTTTTTGAAACCCCAACCATCACCTCCGGAACAAGATGATAATTAATTTTGGAGGATTTGTTTTCACCCATTAAGTAATTGTTCAAGCGTAATCCAATACTTTTAGAGGGCATGTTACTGGCAGGTTCGGTAAAAGCAAAAAGTTCCTGCGCAAAAGCCCTGTGATGAAGCATAAGAACAGAAACTATCATAAAATATTTTTTCATGCCTAAATAGTTACATGATAAATTTTACCACTTTTATCGACTGCCGAGCTAACATTATTCTTTTTAAATTCTTTTGCCGAGACAAACCCCTTATCAATTATTTTTATTGATTTAACCCCGCTCAACGTCTGCTCTTTTACATTTACAAAGCGGAGCGTTTTATCTCCCACTGCAACGGTCTCATTGCTTTTAACTTTCACTCCATTAAAATACATGCTTGCAACAAA
>JBBJOK010000151.1:0-4429 GCA_037721545.1 Chitinophagaceae bacterium | reverse complement strand
TGCAACAAAAAATCCTGCATCTTCTACTTTCTTTTTTAATTTATCAAAATCCACCATGCTTCCTTCTTTAAATTTAATCTCGAAAGTTGAGGTCTTAATATTAGCATCTATCTTATCAACAAAATCTAAAGACTTCAAGGCTTTATTAATTGAGTTACTGCACATGCTGCAGGTTAAACCACTTGCTTGTAAATTCACTTTTGTTACTTGCGAATTTGCAGCCACCGAATAAACGATGGCTGCAATTAAAAATATCTTTTTCATATTTTACTTTTTAATTAATTAAGATTTACAACATTCCATTTTTTTACAATCCGCATTATCCTTACATGCTTTATCAGTACAATTGCCATCCTTACTGCAACAATCTTTGTCTTTACAGCATTCCATATTCTTACAATCAGACATGGATTTCTTTTCACTCATACTGGTAAGAGAGGCATTTCTTTCATATTTGCAGCATGGCATTAATTTATTATAAGCTTTGTCATCGGCTTTAAAATCTTGTGTATCGTAGCCTAATGACGCAATTGCTTTTTGTATTTTTTCAGAACTTGATATCGTAGGATTATAATTAAAATTCAGAACATTGGTTTCCTCGTTCCAGGTGGCAGAAGTTGCCCCTGCGGTTTTAGAAGCTTTTTCTATTTTGTTTTTACACATACTACAATTACCCGAAACTTTAATGGTTTCAGTTTTTACGGATGTTTGTGCAAAGGAATAATTTATAGCGAAGATGCTGAACAATATTGCAGCATAAATATTAATTGTTTTCATTTTATAAAATTTAAGTTTAAATAATTGATTAAAAGTGCAGATAGCACTATATATCAATGGTTCATTGATATATTACAATTATATAATTCTATATTATGAAAACGCAATTAAGAACACAAAGCGAAATGCCTTGTGATATAGGGGGAGAATGATTATTATAAGCTGAAGCTATTTCTGATATAAATGTGCTGGAATTTAAAATGTTTTTAGAATCATCTACTATGGCAATTGGAGTAAAAATGTTGATATCGTTACTGATAATTTTATGAGCGTCATTAATTTTGAACACTTTAAAATCATCTTTGCAACAACCCGTGCCAGACTTCATTCCGCATTTACCACACTTATCTTTATTACTTAAAAGCTCCACAGAAGAAACCTTGCCCATACAATAATGAATGGTCATAGCAAACCCACTGGAAACACCCAGATAAACAATTGCAATTATGGTTATAAGAAACTTTTTCATCAGAATATCCAAAAATATAATGTAAATACGAAACCCCGAAACAAAAAGTTCACTTTAACAATTCACTTTAACACATCCACTTTTGCACTACCTAATTCACAAACCGCCAATTAACCCCTACCCTTACTATTAAACCAGGAGTAGGGTAATGAGGCGCTGCAAAGTTGTTATTAGTAAAATTAAAGCCATTAGCAAAATTTACTGTATTCAGATTCTCAACTTTTATTAGACCCGTGAAAGATTTTATTCTGAAATTAAAAAAATATGCAACGTTAGGGAGATTCCTGATCGTAGAATCCTGAGGGAAAAATTGTCCCATAACAGGGGAATAATTATTTGCATTATAAGGTGTATTATAATTAATATCAAACCCTGTACTTAAGTTTAAATTTTTATAAAATACACCTTCAAAAGCAAGCCGTTGCCTTGTATAAAAAAATGGTACTCTTACAGGAGAATTTGCTGCGGTTTGTTGTACAATAAAATCGCTGTACAAAAACAATTTATTTCGTAGAAACTTTAAATTAAATTTCTTAAAAGCCTGTACCTGAATAATATTAATCAGGGAAGAATATTGATCAGTTTGGTAATAATTTTTGAAGTATGCGTAGCTTGCTATAGCTATGTTTCGGAACCAAAGTGTAAATTTTGAATTTTCTGCCGTTGCAGACAAAACGGTGATATTCTCTTTTTTAGATGCCGAAGGGTTTTTAAAATTAAAAGACGACTGTGCCTCAAAAATAAATGAAGGTGATCGGTTTATATTTTGAAAACCTACCTGGATATTTCCGAATTTATCATTTAAAAATCTCGTAAGGCTGGCATTAGCTGAATAATCACCTGCATTTAAACCGGTAGCATAAAACTCACCTTTCAAAAGTGCATCCCATTTTTTATTCCTCGTTTTATTTCGATATTCTCCATGCACAGCTACATTAAAATAATTCCTGGTACTGGTAGCAAACATTCCTTTTAGATTCTCAAGCCTTACACCTGCTTCAATGTATTGAGCGGGATTTTTGGTTTCAGGAAATTGCCTGATCGAGAAATCATTAGTAAGTATTTTCCATTTATCCTGTACGAAAAAGTTTAGGCCGTTGGAGATTTGTAAGGTAGTATCATACCAGTCTTTAAATATCGCCGAATCAGCCTGAGCAGCTTCAATGCTTTTTAATGTATCCTGAAAACGGTATGTGTAAGTGTTATACGAAAATGAATGTTGAAATCTAAATTTAGGATAAAACAAATATTCCCTTGTGCTATCATTTATTTCTACAGAATCCCTTTTGCCAAGATCATAACTTTGTCGTAAGAAAAAAGTAAAATCTTTATAAATATTCCCTGTGGATATTTTTGTTGAAAATACATTGAATGAATTAGAAACATCTCCACCAAGCACAACTGGTATTGAAACACGCTTTTCTCTGTTTGGAGCATACAAAAGGCTATCATTCCTAATGCCACCATTTTCAGATGCAGATAATTTGTTTCCATTTAAAACAAACCAGGCCGCATACCTTTTTTTATTTCCCTGATAACTACTAAACAACCTGTAATTATTATGTCCGGTATTTTGGGATTGAAAAAAACCCGGTGCGTTTATTAGTCTGTATTCAAAACCAAAATTCCAGTTGGGTTTTATATTTTGTGTATGAAGTAGATTTATGAATTGCTCTTTGCCCGATGCCAGCAAATAAGTTATTTGAGAATATGGCCGTGTTGTTTTATAAAATTTTGTCGCATCCAAATTAAATCTATACGCATCATACGCATGGAACCCTGCATCCCATCCTGCTTTTAAAATTGGGCTAAAAATTACCGGATAGCCGGCACTACCATTATTGCCTAATGTAACATAATACGCAGGTACCGAAAAAAATTTATGGAAATCATTTACGGAAGAATCAATCCTCATACTTCTTAATGAATCTAAATATCTATAGGAAATTGTAATAGAATCAGCCAGGTCATCTCTACGTTTAAAACCTATTGTTGTATCACCTGAGGGGTTTTTGATGGTTGAGGGTCGTGGATCATTTCTTACCTCACCTTTTGCCCTTTCAATAATTTTGCCTTTTCTTTGGGCATAGGATGGATTACAAAAAAATAAAGCAACAAGAATAAAAAATCCTGTACTACATTTTTGAAAAGAATTATAAAAATGGCTAATCATTATTAATTAAACACACCGATTGAACTAAGCATCAGTTTATGAAATAGATATAGGTATTAAGTAATAAACCGCTAAGATAAGTCAAGATATTGTTAGGAACGTTGTAAAGCACCTAATAAGGGTAGCGATAAAAATTACAATCCTTTTCATCACACAACAATTTTCGTAGCAATTTATCTTTTAAAACCTTTTCAAAATCCATGGGCATTTTGTTTACATAAATAGTGCGATAAATAAGCCGGATGCCATGACTATACTCAACGTACCAATTAACATGTCCGGTATATAATTGTTGAATAGGTTTGCCATCTGTTTTATGCCAACCATAAATTGCCACCCTATTTGGTTTTTTATCTGTGTGTATTTTCTCACTGATAACTACATCCTTTTTAATTCCGGATATTAAACCCTGACGTTGCTTCCTTTGTTTTTCAACAATTAGATGATGTTGAAACATGGTTGTTGAACTATCCCTAAATGCTGTCATAGGCACCGGTTCTAATTTTATTTTCGCTGCTTTATAGATGTCATCAACCATTTTTCTGGTGGGCAAAAAACAAAAGAAGCTATCGGCAATTTTTTGTGCAGCCATTGGTGTTATATTAATACGTGCCCAATCCGTATCGCTTCCAATACTTAGATAATCCGGACTTACATAATAAATTGCATTTATGATCTTACCATTCTCGCCGATTATCCTTGTATGCACCGCTTTAAACTTTCTGAGGAATGTAGGAAGATTGCCGCTAAGAATTTCATCCACTACAATTGAATCTCTTCTTTGCCAACTTAATGATGAAGCCTGTTTATAAAATCCACTTCCTGTAATTGCCCGGGAATTTCTGCCAGGTAAATCTATTGTTTTGGTAGTGCTGCAGGAAAGCACTCCAAATAGAAAAAAATATAGTAAAAACTTGTTCAATAATTTCTTTTAAAGGAATCAAATAAACACAATTATCGGCAATAATTACTAAGCACAAACTTACCTATCTTCGTCGCAAAATATTTAA
>JBBJOK010000150.1:0-7053 GCA_037721545.1 Chitinophagaceae bacterium | reverse complement strand
CTGACCCACTCGTTTTATCACGCAATGTTTCTATTATCTCCAGCGTAGTAGATTTACCGGCCCCATTGGGTCCCAATAACCCAAAGATTTCCCCTTCGAACACATCAAATGAAATTCCTTTTACAGCTTCAAAAGTGCCATAATTCTTTTTAAGGTCTTTTACTGAAATGATTGTGTTTTGCATTGTGTGCATATAATCGGCAATATTACCAATTTAGCTTCACATTCTGTATAGGTACTAATTGCAACTTTTGGAAAGTTAATTTAGAATTTGTAAATAATGGTATCTTAAAAAACTTTCCAAAAGTTCAGCATAACATCTCTTATATTTGATAAACCTCATCTGCATTGCATGTACACAAAGGAAGAAGCCTTCGCAAAAGTTTCAGAACTGGTTGAAAAATTCTCAGATCAGATTTCTTCTTACAAGAAGAGTGAGTACAACGAAACGCTGACCCGTAAAGATTTTATTGATCCATTTTTTGAAGCCCTTGGCTGGGATATGAATAACAAAGCCGGCGCATGGGAAGCTTACCGTGAAGTTATTCATGAGGATAAATTAAAAGTTGGCGGCGTTACAACCGCTCCCGATTACAGCTTTAGGTTAGTGGGCGGACAAAGATTATTTTTTGTTGAAGCCAAAAAGCCAAGCATACTTATTAAAGATGATGTTGCGCCTGCTTACCAGGTTCGCCTGTACGGATGGAATGCAAAGCTTGCCATTAGCGTGGTTACCGATTTTGAAGAGTTCGCCATTTATGAATGCAGCAAAAAACCTTTGCGTACCGACAAAACTTCCAAGGCAAGAGTAAATTATTTTACTTACAAAGATTATTTAATAGAGTTTGATTTTTTCTGGAACACCTTCAGCAAGCAGCAGGTAATTAAAGGCGGATTGATAAAGTTTCAGCAGAGTGATAAAAAAGGAACGGCAACCGTTGATAAAGATTTTTTAGAAAAACTTGATACGTGGAGAAAAGAATTAGCTACCAACATTTTTAAAAACAATGCTGACATAAATGAAGATGAACTGAATTATGCAGTGCAGCAAACCATTGACCGTATTATCTTTCTGCGCATTGCAGAAGACCGCGGACTTGAGCCTTACGCACAATTAAAAAGCTGTCTTAAAAATGAAGGACAGTATAAAGAATTGTACCGGCAATTCAGGATTGCAGATGATAAATACAATTCGGGACTTTTTCATTTTAAAAAAGAAAAAGACAATCCCAAAGAGCCTGACAACATAAGCGGCAAATTAATTATTGAGAACAAAGTTATCAAAAGCATTATCGGCAGTTTGTACCCGCCCAACTCTGATTATCTTTTTAACGTATTGCCTGTAGAAATATTGGGCAGCGCTTATGAGCAGTTTCTGGGGAAGCAAATAATTGTAAAGGGTGGCAGGGCAACCATTGAAGATAAGCCCGAAGTGCGTAAGGCTGGCGGAGTGTATTATACCCCGCAATACATTGTAGAATATATTGTAGAGAATACTGTTGGAAAATTGTGTGAAGGCAAAACACCTAAGGATGTGGCGATATTAAAAATTGTTGACCCAGCGTGCGGAAGCGGAAGTTTTTTATTAGGCGCTTATCAATATTTGCTTACGTGGCACATTAAGTTTTATGCAGTTAATACGCCAACAGATAAACATAAAGATGCAGTGCTTACACCCGACGGAAGCCTTACCACTGCTGAGAAAAAGCGCATACTGCTAAATAATATTTACGGAGTAGATATTGACCGCAATGCAGTGGAAGTTACCAAGTTAAGCCTGTTATTAAAATGTATGGAAGGTGAAACCACTGCAAGCATTACTACGCAGATGACTTTTTTTAATGAACGGGTACTGCCCTCGCTGGAAAATAATATTAAAAGCGGAAACAGTTTAATTGATGTTGATTTCTATGATACTGAATTTGATTATGGCGAAGAAAAAAAAATAAAAGCATTTAACTGGCAACAAGGTTTTTCTGAAGTGTTTAAGCAAGGAGGTTTTGATGTGGTGATTGGGAATCCGCCGTATGATGTTTTAGAAAAAGACCGATTAGGAGAAGTTGTTCCCCATCTTGCTCTTCAAAAATATATAACATTTAATAATAATTACTCTTATGCCTTAGGTGGTAAACTTAATTTATATAGATTCTTTGTCATAAAATCAATTCAACTTACAAGAAACAAAGGCAGATTTGGCTTGATTGTACCTTCCTCAATTTTAGCTGATAAGAGTTGTAGTAAAAGTCGAGAATATTTATTATCAAACACAAATGGTTTAGAATTCGATTGCTTTCCTCAAAAAGATAATCCTTCAAAAAGAATTTTTTATGATGCAAAACTTTCAACTACAATTTTCTTTGGTGAAAAAGTAACATCAATAAAAGAAGAAGAACAAAAATTTATTATTAGGACATATCCCGCAAATTCTTTTAATGATGAACATAAAAATTGTGTTATAGAACTGAAAGATTTAAAAGCAATTGATGCCAACAATCTTCCGATTCCTTTAATTGATAATATAAACTGGGAAATACTTCGCAATATTCATACAAAAGAAAAAATAAAAGGCTTAGGGAGTTTGAATGATTTTGTAATTAGGCGGGGAGAAATAAATCAAACGATCTACAGAGAATTTATTGAAGGAGAATTAAGTGACAATGAACGATTAATTAAAGGCGTTCAGATTGGGAAATATAGATTCAATAAAAAGCTTAGTCAAGGAAAGATTGAATATTTTAATGAAAAAAGATTTTTAAAAAAGAATTCAGTCAGAGATATCGCAGACGTTCAAAGAATTGCTACGCAACGAATAACAGGAGTAGATGAAAGATTGAGAATTGTTGCCAGCGTAGTAGAGCCTAAATCGTATTTCGCTGATTCAACTAATTCGCTTCATGTAACAAAAGACACGGAGTATGATTTAAAATATTTATTAGGATTACTGAATTCAAGATTATTTCAATGGAGATTTAAACTTACAAGTACAAATAACAATGTTGGCACAAATGAATTAGCAGCCTTGCCTTTTAGGATTATTGATTTCAAAAATCAAATTGAAAAACAATTGCATGATGAAATAGTAAAACATGTTAATACAATGCTTGAACTTAATAAACAAAAACAAGCCACTACCAATTCCGAAACTTTAGAACAACTTAAACAACGCATTGCTTATTCAGATGATAAAATAAATAAGCTTGTGTATGAATTGTATGAGTTGAGTGAGGAGGAGATTGGGATTGTGGAGGGGAAATAATTTTTAAATCGATAAAATAATATTTACGAACCAAACATATTCTGCATTAGCTGATGCTCTATTCACCTGAGCTACGAATCGGTCACATTGGGATTTCACGCATTACCACAAATAAACCTTTCTATTATTTGGCGCATGAAACGTTCATAAAAAAATACTTGATATAATTTTCCAAGTTTAATGAGAGAAGAAAAGTTTGTAAAAAACTTGCACAGCTAATTGAGCAGGCACATGCAAAAGAGTATCAACTGCCAATGACCCTAACAAGAGCTCTCAGCAATTTTTTTAGACAGATTGTGAACAGGTATAAAAAAAATATTTAAAAAAAGAAATGAAGGAAATTGATGAATTGGTGAAGGAGGTTATTGGGTGCGGAGGATCAAATCTGTCTAACTTTTCTCAGTAGGATTTATCTAATGCATCTAACCAAGTTCTCATTAGATTAATATTTATTTTAATATTTATTATTAAATTATTAATATATGACTTAAAAATTCGTGTTTAATTAAAAATGATATATATTTGTAAAAAATAAATAATATGGAAGAAAGAAATAAAAACTCTGACTTAATTGAATTTATACAGAAGGCTACTAAGCTTGGTAAATATAATTCTAATACAGGTGGCGGTATTTTAAATGCAGTAAAAGCAGCAGAAAAAGGCTTATCCAATGATGAACCTAAGGAAATGGATTATTTACTTTCCCATATGGAAGAACTTTTTTATCGGCAGAAGGATATAAATCTATCGCCTCAGAGTTTAGCCGTTTATTTCGCAAGAATAAAAAAAGCAGTTTCAGATTATAAGAAATATGGATCAGATGCTAAAGCCATTTATTCTTGGTCACCTAAACCTAGAACAAAAAAAGGTACTTCTACTACTAGTTCTCAAAAGAGTGAAGACAATTTTGATAATGAGGAGAAGTCTGCTGGACAAAATTCTGCCAACAACAATGAATCTGTGATAAAAGAAGTCGGAGGTATAAAATTAAATGTTGTTACGTGGAGATTGAGACCGGGATTATTAGTCAAAATTGAATTACCTGAAGATTTGACCAAGCCTGATGTAGAGAGAATGAAAAAGCTTCTTGATCTTGAAATTGAAAGTTTTGAATAAAAATGCGAAAGCAAATTGCTAACGACTATAAGCTAATAATAAATTGAAGTATAGGAATGAGTAAAATAGACGAGTTGGTACAATTTGCCAAAGCCGACACATCAAATACTGAGGAAAGGGAAGTAAATTTTGGGAACGTTCCTAATTTTCAAGCCCAGAAAATTGCTGCAGATACAGGAGTGGTTACAAAAGGGGCAATTAAAATATTATCAGCGTATGCCGTTAATCACATATTTAAGAGGCACGGAAATCATGAAGAAGAACAAAAGCGAGGTCAGGTTGGTGTAGTTGATTCAGATTTTAAATTAATTCCTGAAATATTAATTAATCCCGATTCTGTATTTAAAGGTACTGAAGGAAACAGAGGGCAAAAATCTTTGATATTTAAAAAAAAATATTCACATACATACTTTGTAATCGTTAGTATATTCAGCAATAGACAAGTTATAAGAGTAGAAATTCAAACCATGTATATTAAGAAATAAAGAAGCCAACGCTTACACGCTGGCTTAGATCTTTGGTTATAACAGGGAAACGTGCTAACTCTTTCGAGCCCGTCGCTCACACGTCCGAAACGTTCTGTTACAACACAAATGTATATACAAAACGGTTTACATTCATATATATTTTAATAAAATTTTGTAAATCTTAAATACCTTTTCACATACTAAAACATAACTCACTGATAAACAATACATCTTTACGCCCTTCTTCGCCTAAAGGTTGGTGTTCTGTGCTTTTACTTGTTGTGCGCATGCTCACACCAACTACTGTATTAACACACATAATTTGAAGGAGCTAATCTACACATATTTGAAATTCTTTTCTGTTGTTGGCGCACCTTATCAACAAAAACCTTTTTGAACACCAACGGGGGAAGTCTTTTACTGAGATGATTGTAATTATGGGTCAGATTCTAAAAACCCTTCCAGCTCTTCCATCATTTTTATGCTACCCACAAAAAACGGCGTACGTTGGTGCAATTCTGTCGGCTGAATATCTAAGATTCTTTGTTTTCCATTAGTGGCTTTACCCCCGGCTACTTCTACAATAAAAGCAAAAGGATTGCATTCGTACAACAAACGCAATTTTCCATTTGGCTTATCAGTGGTGCCGGGATACATAAATATTCCACCTTTAATTAAATTTCTATGAACATCAGCCACCATACTCCCGATATAGCGCTGTGTGTATGGGCCGCCATTCGATTCATTTTTATGTTGGCAAAGATCAATGTATTTTTTTACACTGGTTTCATACCTGAAAAAATGACCATGATTAACCGAATATATTTTTCCCAAATCAGGACATTTAATATTCGGATGGCTAAGCGAATATTCACCAATTGAAGGATCAAGGGTAAATCCATTTACACCTCTTCTGGTAGCATATACAAAAATGGTTGAAGAACCATAAATAACATAACCTGCTGCCACCTGTTGTATACCCGGTTGTAAAAAATCTTTTAATTGAGCAGGTGTCCCTAATTCCGTAACCCGCCGGTAAATACAAAAAATAGTACCTATAGAAACATTTACATCAATGTTAGTGCTGCCATCCAGCGGATCGAACATGCAGATATACTTTGAATTATTACTTACAGGGTCATCAAAAATCACAATATCATCAAGCTCTTCGCTGGCAATCCCTGCGCAACTAATACCATGGCGTAATACTCCAACAAACTGGTCATTGGCATATTCGTCAAGCTTTTTTACTTCTTCTCCTTGCACATTTATACTTCCGGTATCACCGAGTATATCAACCAGTCCTGCTTTATTAACTTCTACATTCACTCTTTTTGCAGCCAGGCCAATATCTCTTAATAGCCCCGATAACTCACCAGTAGCCTTGGGAAAATCACGTAGTTGCTGGATGGTGAATTCATCAAGCGTAATTATTTTTCTATCAACAGCCATTAAGAAATTTTAGTTTAAAAATTAATGACAAATGTAAGCGCAATTAGGCAATTTTGAAATTAGGATTTGTTACTAAGTAACTTTGATATTTACATTGTATATTGATTTTTTAAATATTTTTCATGAAGGTTTTTAAGTTTGGAGGTGCCAGCATTAGAGATGCTGGAAGAATAAAGAATTTGATCGCAATTTTTAAATCATATCCTGACGAAAAAATATTAATTGTAATTTCTGCGCTAGGTAAAACAACCAATGCCCTTGAAAAAGTTGCTGATGCGTTTTATGCGGGGCAAAAAGAAGAGGCATTACAATTATTTCAAAGTATAAAACAGGGACATATAAACTTAGCAAATGAATTGCTGAGTGATCCCGTAAATGGGATAAATGATTTTTTTACCGAGGTTGAATGGTTGCTTCATGATAAAGCGGTAAGAGTCTACGATTATTATTATGACCAGATCGTTTGTGCAGGCGAGCTTTTATCGAGCCTGGTTGTAAGCACCTTTTTAAACCAGGAAAACATACAAAACATATGGGTTGATGTTAGAGATGTTTTAAGAACTGATGACAATTTTAAGGATGCGAATGTTGACCTTAATTATACGCAGGATAAAATTAATGAAACGATAATACCCCATTTTAATAACTCCAATGTTGTAATTACACAAGGGTTTATCGGAAGCACTGATGAAAATGAAAGTACTACGTTAGGCCGTGAAGGAAGTGATTATACTGCTGCATTATTTGCAAATATGATAAACG
>JBBJOK010000149.1:5020-7126 GCA_037721545.1 Chitinophagaceae bacterium | reverse complement strand
GCAATGTATTTGTACAATTTGGGAATATTTGTTTTCCATACCAGGTAAGTGAGTAAGCCATAAAAAATAAAAGCTGATGTTGCATGACCGCTGGGGAAGCTGAAGTTTTGTAAGCGTTCAATTAATGGATGCGGGGGTCTCACACGATGGAAAGATAATTTCATAAAGTAATTAACAACAAAACCTCCGATGCCAATAACGGCAATTTCTACTGCTCTCTTCCAGTTTTTTAGAAGCAGGTATAAAATAACTAATGAGCCATAAGCTATTTGCAAAAATGTAGCTGAAGCAAAGTAGGTTACTCCCTTCATGAAGCCTGTAAGGCGGTTACTGATAACATTAGCAGAAAGAAAACTGAATATGGAATTATCAACTGCTTCTTCTTTTTCCCAAAGCACTTCATGTATAATGAAAACAAACAAAAAGAGTGTACCTGCAAAAAGGGCTAACAGCACTATTAACCGTAAGGGTAATTTTTTGAAGTATGTTTTATTGAATGATTTTGTGCTTTGCATTTAATTAGTTCCTAAAAATATTTCAACTTGGGTTATTATATCAAAAAAGCCAGAAGGCTTTAGAAAGGCAAACACTGAAAATAATAAGTACGCTGCCGTTGTTAAAGTATATTATCTAAAAATTTCAAAGCAAGCTGCTATAAGTTTCTTTATCTCATGTAACACCTTTGCTGCATTATCATCCAATAAATACTCCTTTCCATCTAAAGTAATATCATTTTCAATATCATCTTTACTATAAGATTTCTCTGTATCATCCCTTATTAATTCACTTAATCAATGAACTCATTTTCATGTAATATAGTGAGCCGTTTTTTGTTCATTAGATTAGAGCACCTAAATAATGCAATTTTCAATGCAAATTGAAATAAAAATGGTTTGACGTTTTAGTCAAACCATTGATTTTGAATGGTGGGCCCACCAGGACTTGAACCTGGGACCACCTGATTATGAGTCAGGTGCTCTAACCAACTGAGCTATAGGCCCCGCTCATTTTTATATGAGGGATGCAAATATAAATAAATTGCCTATTTAACCTTTCATTAAAAATATTAACGTTTATTTTGTGGCTCAAAATTACTTATGCAGAAAATTGGTTTACTCGCATTTACTTTTTTATTATTTGGAAGTGTATATGCCCAACCTGACAGCGTATCAGGAAAAGTTTCAAGAAAAATTGATATAAGCAGCCGCCCCGGTGACCATTTAATGATTCAATTTTCTTCTGATCATTGGACGGGCATGCCTGATAGCATAAGCAGCCATCAAAGCGGATTTTCAAAGGGATTTAATGCTTATTTAATGTTAGATAAGCCATTTAAAACCAGTCCCAAATTCAGTATTGGTTTGGGAATTGGAATCGGAAGCAGTAATATATCATTTAAAAAAATGAATATTGATGTAAAATCCTCAGGCACTAAACTTCCTTTTATAGCTACAGATTCTTCCAATCATTTTAAAAAATATAAATTATCCCTTTCGTATTTGGAAGTGCCGCTGGAATTCAGGTATTCATCTAATCCTTTAAGT
The DNA here is from genome assembly GCA_037721545.1 of Chitinophagaceae bacterium. Classification (GTDB taxonomy): domain Bacteria; phylum Bacteroidota; class Bacteroidia; order Chitinophagales; family Chitinophagaceae; genus Ginsengibacter. Next base: position 5,582 of record JBBJOK010000149.1, on the reverse strand, counting down.
TCAAACAAAAGCTGGAAGATAGCAATTGGTGGAAAAGTAGGTACTCTAATTAATGCTCATACCAAGGGAAAAGATTTACAAAATAAAAATAATTCGCTAATCAGCAGCTACATCCAAAAAGAAAATAGTAAAAAATATTTTAATGGCACCCGCTTTATGGGAACTGCCAGAGTTGGCTATGGCATCTTTTCGTTATTTGGAGCTTACCAGTTAAACAATGTTTTAAAAGATGCAGCAGGCGCACCTATGAAACTTTACCAGGTTGGCATTACCTTAAGTGGGTTATAGGAATAACTCCGTAAAAACCATGTAAATATCCACGAAGCAAACAATTATTTTAATTTTACAACAAGGCTCAATGGCGAGTTGCATACAATAACATATAATTAGTCTTTCATTTCCGATGATATTTTGGTTTTAAAAAACGATGGTAATCCTGATGAGGTTATGACATTGAACCGTAATAAATAAAACTTCGGGATCACTATTTTATCTCCCATAACTCTCCTTACTTTTGTAATTACAAAATTATAGATTGATAGAAAAGAAAAGCATTATTCAG
>JBBJOK010000149.1:0-4920 GCA_037721545.1 Chitinophagaceae bacterium | reverse complement strand
CTTACTTTTGTAATTACAAAATTATAGATTGATAGAAAAGAAAAGCATTATTCAGAAGGATATCAAAGCTGTTTTAGTAGGGTTAATTAATAAAGAACAGACAGAACATTTGGTTAATGAATATCTTGATGAACTTACTTTTTTAGCAGAAACCGCCGGAGCAAATACTATTAAGAGATTTACTCAAAGGTTACCTCACCCAGACAGCAAAACATTTATTGGCAAAGGCAAACTTGAAGAAATAAAAAAATTTATTGCCGGTAAAGATGTTGAATTAGCCATTTTTGATGATGAATTAACAGGGTCGCAAATCACTAATATTGAAAAGGAACTGCAGGTAAAAACTATTGACCGCTCAGATTTAATTCTTGATATTTTTGCTTCCAGGGCAAAAACAGCACAGGCAAAGGTTCAGGTAGAGCTTGCACAATATCAATACATTTTACCCCGGCTAAAAGGGATGTGGAAACACCTTGAAAGATTAGGTGGTGGTATTGGTACACGGGGGCCTGGTGAAACAGAAATTGAAACTGATAGAAGGATCGCAAGAGAGAAAATATCTCTCTTACGCAAACGGTTGGCTGAAATTGATAAGCAGGCTTTTACTCAACGAAAAGACAGGGGGGAATTTATTCGTGTTGCATTAGTAGGGTATACAAATGTTGGCAAATCCACATTAATGAACCTGCTTAGTAAGAGTGATGTTTTTGCTGAAAATAAATTATTTGCAACGCTGGATACCACAACACGAAAAGTTGTTTTTGGGCACACACCTTTTCTTTTAAGCGACACTGTAGGTTTTATTAGAAAATTGCCGCATCACCTTATTGAAAGTTTTAAAAGTACTTTAGATGAAGTAAGGGAGGCAGATATTTTATTACATGTTGTTGATATTTCTCATCCTCAATTTGAAGAGCAATATGCCGTAGTAAATAAAACGCTGCAGGAATTAGCATGTTTTGAAAAGCCTACCATTACCATCTTTAATAAAATGGATACGTATGAAAAAAATACTTTTGATCAATGGCTGGAAGAAGATGTGAAGAATGAAATTCTGCGTGAATTAAAAGAGAAATGGAAAAGAGAAACAAATGGTAATTGTGTTTTTGTTTCTGCCACAGAAAAACAAAATATTGATGGGCTCAGGCAAACCATATTAAATAAGGTAAGAGAAGTTTACCAGGTACGATATCCTTATAAAGCTGAGTTTTTCTTTTAAAGCCAATTGCATTAGGTGTAACAAAAGAAATGGAGAAAACCACAAAATACAAATGGCATAAAATAGCTGAATCAGAAAGTGAATTAAATTTTGCATCAAATAATTTATTAGAGCTGGAGGTTGCCGGCAAAAAGATTTGTATTGCCAAAGGCACACATTTGTACGCATGCACAGCAAAATGTCCACACGCAGGCGGAAGTATCGCAGATGGTTATATTGATCAAATTGATAATGTTACTTGCCCATTGCATCGTTATAAATTCAGTTTACAAAATGGAAGAAATATAAGTGGCGAAGGGTACTATTTAAAAACATTTCCTGTGCAAACTACCAGTGATGGCATCTTTATAGGCATCGAAGAAAAAGGATTATTTCCTTTTATGTAGAATAAAAGATTCAGAAAAACACTGGTTTCCAATCCTTATAAACTATATTCAAAACTGATTGGATATTTTTTACCAAAGCCCGTTTAGCAGAATGAATTATTTGCGGCTAATTTACAAAGCCCCCGTTTTATGGAACATTATTTTTCTGCTAACACTGCTTGTATATGCGGTTGGGCTTTGTGTTACTATTATGGAACCAGATGCCGCAGTGTATGCTGAAACTTCCATGGAAATGTATGATTCCGGCAATTTTCTAAACATTACACACAAAGGAAAAGATTGGCTTGATAAACCTCATTTTCCTTTTTGGATTACAGCAATTTCTTACAAAATATTTGGAGTAGGCACTGTTTCCTACAAGCTGCCTGCTATCTTATTTACATTATTGGCGGCGCTTTATACTTTTTTATTTACAGCAAGATTTTATACAAAAAAACATGCATTCGTAGCTGTACTTATTTTAATAACAACGCTGCATGTTATCATTTCCAACCAGGATGTTAGGGCTGAACCATTCATGATGGGGCTCACTATTATGTCCATGTATCATTTTGCTGTATACCTGCAAAGCAAAAATTTTCTACAACTTATTTTGGGTTGTGTGGCCCTTGCCTGCCTGATTATGACCAAAGGCCCTTTCACTATCATTCCCACACTTGCCGGTATTGGAGGTTCATTACTTTATAACAAAAAGTGGAAAGAAATATTTCATTGGCAATGGATAGTTGCCGGATTGATAACATTCCTGTTTTTATCTCCTTCCCTTTATGCTTATTATTTACAATTTGACAGGCATCCCGAAAAAGTGATTTTTGGAAAAACAAATGTATCGGGTGTTGAATTTTTTTTATGGACCAGCCAATGGGGCCGCTTTACTAATACAGGGCCGATAAAAGGCTCCGGAGATATCTTTTATTTTTTTCATACATTATTATGGGCCTTTTTGCCGTGGGCGCTTTTGGCTTATTATGCCCTTTATAGTAAAACCAAAAAATTAATTAAAAAAACCAACCTCGATGAGAATTATACTTACTTCGGTTTTATAATTCTGTTCCTTATATTTTCAGCTTCCGGTTTTCAATTATCATTTTATCTTAATCCAATATTTCCTTTTCTTGCCATATTAACTACTGCATTTATTTTCAGTATTAAAAAAAATAACAGATTGCTAAAGATATTTTCAACTATTCATTTTGGGCTTTGTATTTTTTTAGTAATTGCCATATGTGTGCTCCACTACTTCTTTTCAGGAAATTTTCTAAATATTGATACCATTATTGTTCTGGTAAGTGGTATATCAGCAGGATTATATCTCTTTATAAAAAAGAATATTTTAAAGAAAATAGTATTTGCAACTCCTTTAATTGTATTATCAGTAAATTATTATTTGAACCGGGATTTTTATCCCGCTTTATTAAAATATCAGTCAGAAAGTGAAGTTGCATATTATGTAGATAAACATAAAATCCCGCCTGATCAATTTGTTTTTCTCGGAAATAATTCAGCTGTGCTTGATGTAATACTGCACCATGTAACGCCTTTGTACTCATTTGAAGATGTTCAGCCTCTGCAACTTGCAGGAAAATATGTTTTTACAGGAGAGGAGGGATTAAAAATAATTGATAAACTTGGTTTGAAACATACAGTAATTACAACTTTTGAAGATTTTCCGGTGACGAGAATTACCGGAGAGTTTATCAATCGAAGCACCCGGAGCAAGGCTGTTAAAAAAAATCTGCTGGTAAAAGTATTACCTTCCTTGTAATACGTTTTGCATATATATCTAACCGGCCGGAGTAAGAAAGGAACTTAACTTTAAGAAAACGGAAGATGGTTGAATACCCGTAATACAGGGCCGGGTAATACATGTTGTTTTTCGATGATTATTTGCACTCACACAGGGAGAGCAAGGCAAAGCAAGATAGATAGGCTCCGCATTTCCGCCTAATGGCAAATAAAGGGCAGGCGTTTCCGGCCCAAATAAAACAAAAACTTTTAAAGGAGTTACAGATGCAAAATGAGCAGGCCCTGAATCATTAGTGAGCATAACTTTGCTCAAACTGTAAAGTGGAACGAGTTCATTAAAAGCAAATATTCCTGCTGAATTAATGAAGCGCTTATCATCAACCATATCTACAACCTCCTGAACATATTTTCTTTCTGCCGGGGCGCCTGTTGCAATAATAATGATATCATTAAAAGCAGACAACAATTCATTTGCAACTGTTGCAAAATTTTCCTGAGGCCATCTTCTTTGTGGAAGCATGTCGGAGGCATTTACATTTAACAGTATTACATTTTCATTTTGCCAGAGAGGGTATAAGTTTTTTATCTTTTCCGTTACATTACTTACTTGTTCCGGAGAAACGAATGCTTGCGAAAGATCCAAATCACCCGGTTTCAATGGTATGGTAGCGTAGGGGTTTTGATAATATCCTAACAACCGATTTACAAGGGAAACAAAATTTATTGCGATGTGTACATGGGGATTGTATCTAACCGGTAGATTGATCATGTTTCCACGATAAAGGCCTTCATCATATAAACTTGTAAATCCTACCCTATGTTTTGCTCCGCTTAAAAAACTCAATAATGCGGTAAACCGGGAAAATAATTCGAGATCTATAACACATTTTATTTTTTTTGCCCTGCACCAACTCATAAATTTCAGCACATCAATAGACAAATAAAACAGATTATCAGATCGCATTTTAAAAATGTTTTCCTGCTTTACAGTCTGAAGTATTTCGAGGCTTTTGCAATTGGCTTTAAAAATCACAAAAAACAATTCTGCATTGCTTTCCTTCATCAGTTTTCGCATTGCAGGATCCACAATGATCGCACTTCCCATTTCAGAAAGTTCAATGAACAGTGTTTTTGATGGATCAGGCTTTTTAGGTGTTGTAGAAAATAGGTTAAAAATCCAGTTTATTATACTTAAAAAAAAACATACAGGTACACCCACCCACTTGTCAATCTTCCGCATTGTATTTACCTTCATAATTAGATGGAAATAACTATAAAAAAAAATTACCCTTTATTTATTATTCAGAAAAGCCAGATATAAGCGTAAAAATAAAAAAATTTAAAGAGAGGGTTAGGTAATTTCCGGATAAGGCTGAAATTTTGACTAATAATAATTAGTCTGATGAGTAGTTGTAATTTGAAAGAATATATCAAAAGAATTTAAAAAGAGGCTTAGAGAAAGCTAAAATCTCTTATTTTTGCAACCCAATAAATTCCTCCTTAGCTCAGTTGGTTAGAGCATCTGACTGTTAATCAGAGGGTCCCCCGTTCAAGTCGGGGAGGGGGAGC
>JBBJOK010000148.1:1956-7130 GCA_037721545.1 Chitinophagaceae bacterium | reverse complement strand
CGGAATTGGCAGCAAGCCTAGATTGAGTGTATTTAGGAGCAATACAGAAATCTATGTCCAATTGATAGATGATGAAAATGGAACTACTATCGCTTCGGCATCTTCAAAGGAAAAAGACATTGTTGCACAAAAAGTAAATAAGGTTGAAAAAAGTAAGTTAGTTGGCGCCGCCGTAGCAAGAAAAGCAAATGATTTAGGGATTAAAGATGTTGTATTTGATCGTGGTGGTTATTTATATCATGGACGTGTTAAAGCAGTTGCTGATGGTGCAAGAGAAGGCGGTTTACAATTTTAATTAGAAAATCAATTTTAATAAATGGCAAATATTTCAAAAATTAAAGGAGGCGATCTGGAGCTGAAAGAGAAAGTGGTTACGATTAACCGTGTTGTTAAAACAACTAAAGGTGGTCGTGCATTTAGTTTCTCAGCCTTGGTTGTGGTGGGTGATGGTAATGGCCATGTTGGTCAGGGTTTAGGTAAAGCTAAGGAAGTGCAGGAAGCAATTTTAAAAGGAATTGATGATGCTAAAAAGAATTTAATAAAAGTACCGGTTATGCACGGAACAATACCTCATGAGCAATGGAGTAAAGAAGGTGCTGCCAAGGTTTTAATAAAACCGGCTGCACATGGTACTGGTGTAATTGCAGGAGGTAGTATGAGAGCGGTGTTGGAAGCATGTGGTATTACAGACGTGCTGGCAAAATCACTTGGCTCCGCTAATCCGCATAATGTGGTAAAAGCAACTGTAAAGGCATTAGCAACTTTACGTGAACCAATAAATGTTGCAAAAACAAGAAATATTTCTTTGAAGAAAGTATTTAACGGATAACATGAAAAAGATCAGAGTAACACAGATAAAAAGCGGTATTGATCGTTCAGAAAGGCAGAAGTTAACTTTACAGGCTTTAGGCTTAAACAGGTTAAATGCAGCTAAGGAAGTTGAAGCAACTCCTCAAATCTTAGGAATGGTAAAAAAAGTTAGCCACTTAATTAAGGTAGAAGACGTATAAAAACTCATTAGGTCAGGTCATCAGTCAATGACTCAATGACAAATGACATTTTTTAATTAGCGAGGGGTGATACCCCGTAAGTTCAAAATCAAAAAAAATGCAACTACACAATTTAAGACCTGCAGCAGGTTCAACTCACAAAGAAAAAAGAATAGGGCGTGGTGAAGCTTCCGGAAAAGGTGGAACTTCCACAAAAGGTAATAAAGGAGGGCAAAGCCGTGCCGGTTACAAAATTAAAATGGCTCACGAAGGTGGCCAGATGCCTATTCAACGCCGTGTTCCAAAGCGTGGATTTAAAAATATTAATCGCATAAACTATAAAGTTTTTAATCTTGGTCAAATTGATCAATTGATTGAAAAGTATGGTATTAAAGAATTTAATTTAGAAAATCTTTACATTAATAACCTTATCAGCCAAACAGATAGAGTAAAGGTTTTAGGCAATGGAGTATTGAAAGCAAATATTCCTTTTAGGGTTAATGCAATGAGTGAAAAAGCAAAGGGCGCAATTGAAGCAGCCGGTGGCTCTGTAGAGTTAGTTAAATAAATCAGCGATATTTGCTCACGCATTTGATGTAAACAATTAAATCGTTTTAATTCCGTGAAGAAATTTATAAAGACATTAAAAAACATCTGGGCGATAGATGAATTACGCAGTAAGATTATTACAACCTTAGTGCTCATATTTGTTTACCGTCTCGGCTCTCATATCGTACTTCCCGGAATTGATCCCAACAAGCTTGCGAACTTAGACAATAGCACACAAAGTGGTATGCTCGGTTTGCTTGATGCTTTTGTAGGTGGTGCTTTTTCAAAGGCATCCATTTTTGCCTTAGGTATTATGCCTTACATCTCTGCATCAATATTTATGCAGCTGATGACTATCCTTGTTCCTCAAATTCAAAAAATTCAAAAAGAGGGGGATAGCGGAAGGAAAAAAATCAATCAATGGACACGTTATCTTACAGTAGTAGTCACTGTTTTTCAGGCAGCAGCTTATATTGGTTTTTTAACCAGTTCTAACAGAGATGCCTTATTACCGGCATACTCTTCATTCTTTTGGTTGTCAACAATTATACTATTAACTACAGGAACATTGTTTGTAATGTGGCTTGGTGAAAAAATCACTGATAAAGGTTTGGGTAATGGAACATCTATAATAATCATGATTGGTATTTTAGCCAGGTTACCCCAATCGTTTATGGAAGAATTTTATGCAAAGCAAACCAGGGGTGGTGGTGGCTTATTAATTTTTATGGTGGAGATAGCCATTCTTATTGCTATCATTATGGGATTGATAGTATTGGTACAGGGAGTAAGAAAGATACCGGTTAATTATGCAAAACAAATTGTAGGTAACAGGCAGTTTGGCGGTGCAAGGCAATTTCTTCCTTTAAAAGTAAATGCGGCCGGAGTTATGCCTATCATTTTTGCTCAAGCGATCATGTTTTTACCAACCATATTTGCCGGCTTTCAAACTTCAGGAGCTAGTTGGTCATTATATTTTACTGACCACAGTAATTTTGTTTACATGCTCATTTATTCAGTGATGGTTATTGGATTTACTTTTTTATATACTGCTTTAATCTTTAATCCAAAACAAATGGCTGACGATCTTAAGCGGAGCAATGGGTTTATACCGGGGGTTAAACCGGGTCAACCAACTGCTGATTACATTGGAGCCATAATGGATAGGATAACTTTGCCCGGTGCGGTTTTGCTTGCTTTTGTAGGTATTTTACCTGGTATTGCACAACGATTTGGTGTTACACAAGGCTTTGCAACCTTCTTTGGCGGCACCTCTTTATTAATTATGGTAGGTGTGGTGTTAGACACTTTGCAACAAATAGAAACACAATTATTAATGCGCCAATATGATGGCTTAATGAGTAGTGGAAGAATTCAGGGAAGGCAAACAGTTGCTCCAGGGGTTACGGGTACGGGTACTTAAATACAGGCTGATGGTAACATCTAAAATTACATAATTCTACCCTAACGAAACCGTTGGGGTTTTTTAATATGATGATCAATTATAAAACATTAGAAGAAGTTGAATTGATGCGGCAAAGCTGTTCAGTTGTTGAGCAAACGCATGCTGAGCTGGCTAAACTATTAAAGCCGGGAATAACTACTTTACAATTGGATACCATTGCAGAGGAATTTATAAGAAAGAATGGAGGCGTGCCTTCATTTAAAAATTACCATGGATACCCTTTTGCTACCTGTATCTCCGTAAATGATGCTGTAGTTCACGGGTTCCCCAATAACAAACAATTGCAAGACGGTGATTTAATATCAATAGATATTGGTGTATTTAAAAATGGTTATCATGGGGATAGCGCATATACTTATGCTATAGGGAATGTGAGTGATGAAGTGAAACAATTAATGAGAGTTACTAAAGAATCTTTGTACAAAGGGATTGAAAAAGCAGTGGCAGGTAACAGGGTTGGGGATATATCTTATGCAATTCAGGAATACACAGAGCGTAGAAATGGATATGGCGTTGTGAGAGAATTGGTAGGGCATGGGCTCGGTAAGGAATTGCATGAAGATCCACAAGTTCCTAATTATGGCAAAAGAGGTTCGGGTGCAAAATTGAAGGAAGGAATGGTAATCGCTATTGAGCCTATGATAAATCTGGGCAAAAAAAATGTAATAAATGATAGGGATGGATGGACCGTAAGAACCCAGGATGGAAAACCTTCAGCACATTACGAACATAATGTTTTTATAAAAAAGGATAATGCCGATATCTTATCTTCCTTTACCTACATAGAAATAGCAGAAAAAGAGAATAAAGATTTATGTTCTGATTATTATTGAATTTTGTGAGCAGATTAAATGGCTACATGATATTTGTTCGGAATATTAGCAATGTATCCTATTTTTATTATGTAGTTGATACCAAAAATTAATGCATAATGAAATTTTCAAAATCTGCCTTGCCTGCCTCTTTTAAACCAAATTTTTACTTTTTCATTATTTGCCTTGTAATACTTTACCCTTCTTCCAACATTACAGCACAAATAAAACGTCCCCTACTTTATAAAGTATTGACATTAACAGGACAAAAACAAGGGGCAAAAGATTTGCCTCAGGACCATGGCATAGCAGGTGTTTGGCAAAAATTATTAAAACTCAAAACCATAGCCAGTGTACTTCACACGCAGGCTCATCCCGATGATGAACATGCTGACCTGTTAACTTACCTCAGCCGTGGTGAAGGTGTACGAACCGCATTGCTTTCATTAAACCGTGGCGAAAGTGGTGGCAATGCTTTAGGCGAAGAATTTTTTGATCAATTAGGTTTATTACGTACAGAAGAATTTTTATTGGCATCAAGTTATTATGGTTTAGATGACTTGTATTTTACAAAGCTTGTAGATTATGGATTTTCTAAAAGGGTTGAAGAAGCTTATGACAAGTGGGGAAAGCAAAATGTGTTAAGCGAAATGGTAAGAGTAATTCGCATCAATAGGCCATTAGTTATTATTTCCCGTTTTCATGGAACTGCCCGTGATGGACATGGTAATCATCAGGCATCTGGCGAAATTAGCCAGGAGGCCTTTAAACTTGCAGGCGATCCCAATGCCTTTCCTGAGCAGATTGGTAAGGAAGGATTGCGGCCATGGAAAGCACTTAAATTTTACCGCGGCGGTGTAAGAGCAAATGAACATTGGAATTTACAATTGAATACAGGAGTAAATAGCCCATGGCTCGGGCAGTCTTATAAAAACTTTTCTTTGTTGGGTTATAGTTTACATCGGTCACAAACCGGGGGTCAACAAAATGAAGTTAATGGCCCATTTCTCCAATATTATGAACGGATGTTTAGTCAGGATAAAAGTGATGAAAAAGAAAACAATTTTTTTAATGGAATAGATACATCTATTGCCGGCATATTTAAAATAAAAGGTGAAACCCCTCCTTCCCGGCTTCTATCATTACTTACAGAAATAGCAAGAGAAATTGATCTTGCTATAAATGCATTTCAACCAAAAGACCCAACTACAATAATTCCTTTCCTTACTAATGGTTTAGCTAAAACCCGTTCAGCAATTCAACTAATCAGCAATCAACCGGAAGCGCTGTTTATGTTGCAGATTAAGGAGCGTCAGTTTATGGATGCCATTAATTCTACATTAAATATTAACCTGCAGG
>JBBJOK010000148.1:0-1856 GCA_037721545.1 Chitinophagaceae bacterium | reverse complement strand
TGTTCCTGAAGATTTTCCTTTTTCTCAACCTTACTTTTCCCGAAAATCATTAGGCGAAAGTGAATATCATTTGAATGATATAAAATATGAGAACTTACCCTGGAGTACTCCTTCCTTGCAGGTTTTGGCTTCTTATGTAATTAATAATGAGATCGTGGAAATAAAAATGCCCGTGCAGGTGAAGCAAACAAATTTACCTTATGGACATGATAAGCATACATTAAAAGTAGCTCCTGCAATTGCTGTAAATATTCGGCCGAAGTCGGGTGTCATTCCGATAAGCAACAAACCTAAATCTTTTAATGTGGAGATTGAATTAATGAATAATTATGATGGAGTAATTCAGGGCAACCTTACTTTGAAGTTACCATCGGGATGGGAAATGAAACCCTCACAAATACCATTTACTTTTTCTAAAGCTGGAGAAAAAAACAATTTTTCAGCAAAAGTATTCATACCAACAATAAATGAAAAAGGCTATGAAATAAATGCCGTTGCCACAGCCAATGGCAAATCATACACTCAAGGTTATGATATTATTAGCTATCGGGATCTTGATAAGGCTATTCTATATCATCCTGCTACAACAACGGTAAAAGGCATAAACGTAAATGTTGCCCCCAATTTAAATGTCGGATATGTGATGGGTGTAGGAGATCAAGTACCGGCGGGGCTGCAACAATTAGGAGCAAAAGTGCAATTACTCTCTACTAATGATCTTTCATCAGGGAGATTAGAGCAATTCGATGTAATTATGATTGGCACCCGGGCGTATGCTGTTCGGCAAGATCTAAATACGTATAATCAACGCTTATTAACTTTTGCAAAAAACGGAGGCCATTTAATTGTCCTGTTTCAAACACCTGAGTTTATTCCCGATCGAATGGCAGCTTATCCTGCACAATTACCGGGTAATTCAGAAGAAATTTCAGAAGAGAATTCTCCAATCAAACTATTGAATGATAATCATCAGGTTTTAAATTTTCCAAATAAGATCACTCTCAAAGATTTTGATAATTGGGTAGAGCAAAGAGGTTCTAAATTTTTCTCTACATGGGATAGTGCTTACGTGCCAATAATCTCCACACAGGATGTTGGTCAGCAACCTCAGAGCGGCGGATGGCTTATGGCAAAGTATGGAAAAGGAAATTATACTTATTGTGCTTATGCATTTCACCGCCAATTGCCTTATGCAATTGATGGTGCTTACCGGATTATGGCTAACCTTATTTCTTTTGGAAAAAAATGAGATAAAGATTTTAATTGCTTGTTGTGGAAAAAGCAAACCGAAAATTTGTTGTCTATTTAATTTATTTTTTTCTTTCTGACAGCCATGCGGCTAGTTCCAGTTTTATCGCTTCTCCCATTTTTTTTCGGCTAACCGGGTCTAATAATATCTCCCGGCTCACTGCATTATCACCAATTTCCAATAAAACACGGTACGGTGCTGTATTGATATTTTCATCCAGACTATAAAAACCACGCTTGCCTGTGCTTTTGCAACGGTAATCATTTCTTCCGGTTGTGCTATCAAGCAATACTCCACGATTTTCAAGGGTTGTAACAGCAGCAATTGCTTTTATTAATCTATCGGCGAGTTCCCTATTCTCTGCTTCATATTTATCTCCGTAATGAATGTATCCCCATACTGCATTTCGTTTTGTTCCGCCATTATTATGCACTGAAATAAATACATCGGGTTTTTTTTTGTTGCTTTGTTGCAATTCATACGCATAGCCTGATATCTTACCATCAATAATAGCAGTTGTATGTGCGACTACGGTATTACTTCCTGAATCAGCATGATGAAGATTGTTTTTACCCAAACTCCACACTTTATATTCTTTTAGTTTTGG
>JBBJOK010000147.1:2900-7241 GCA_037721545.1 Chitinophagaceae bacterium | reverse complement strand
GAGCCAAAAACCGTTGAATAAATATATGCACTAAGATTAGCATCTACTTTGGAAATAAATTGCTTTGAATTAGCCGGGCCGAATGTAGGTGCCTTCACTATAGGCCAACTTCCTTCTGTAGTACCCATAAAATAAATATTCCCATTCTTATCGGTCTGAATTCCATAGATCTGATCAGCAGCAGTAGTACCGAGATAAGAACCTCTTATAACAGATGATCCATTGTTAGAAAGTTCCATAATAAACCCATCACATGCACCACCGCCATAGGAAGAGCTGATAACACCGGTAGAAGAATTTATAGCAGATATATTAGAACTGGCTGTACCCCCTGCAACATATAAATTTCCATTGTTGCCCAAGATTAACACATAGGCAGCATCATTTTCTGAGCCTCCTAAAAAACTGCTCCATATTACTGAATTACAAGAGGAATTTAATTTTATTATTACTGCATCCTGATTACCGGTAGGGTTTGGCTGAAATACACCAGGAGTGGTAGGAAAGCGACCAGTACTACCCGTTGATTGAGAGCAAGATGCTACATAAATATTTCCAGCACCATCAATGATCACTTCACTTCTTGCATCATCTCCATAATTTCTCTTTAAAGAAGATGTGCCCTGTTGGCCATTATCTCTAATGTTAACCCCATCATCTGATGCTCCTCCTATTTTCATTGATCCAATAAGTGAATTGCCTGCCGCGTTAAGTTTGGTAACTACTATATCCCATCCGCCACCCGGCCCAATTTTAGTACCTGGATAATTAGAAGATTTCGTTCTCCCTGCAAGTATTAAATTTCCCTGGGGGTCTACTATTAAACTATGTGGCTGCTCCTTTCCATCTCCACCAATATAAGTAGCATACCTTCTGCTTTTTCCATCAGGACTAAGCTTTATAATTGATATATCAGTTTCCCCTCCAGCGTATGAAGTTTGAAATGCACCGGGAGATACGGGAAAGCCTGCGCTAAATGCAATTCCTCCGGCAAAAAAACTGCCATCGGGGCCGTAAGTTGCCGTAAATCCCCAATTATCTGCAGTACTTCCCGAATAAGTAAAAAATACTAAACTTGGGTCAATAATAAGTGTAGTACTGGAAGAATGTTCTTTTACTTTAAATTTTACTATTTCACCGTCATCTGAAGAAGCCCCTTCAATAATTTCATATTTTGTTTCTACTTCTTTGCGTTGATTATTAATTACCTGGTAAGTATATGGGTATAGCTCTTTATTTTCACCAACAGTTGTTTTAACTATGAGTTCTTTATTTTTTATAGATACATTATCCGCACCGTTATATTGTAATGCAATTTTATTTATATCGCCCCCGGGATGAACAATAATATCATATTTTAGTTGAGAACCCTCACCTGAATAATAACGAACATCAATATTTGGATACACATTTTTATAAGTTACTCCGCCATAAATTTTACAATCGGTTGCCCATTTACTTTTATCGTTACCAATAAAGTAATTATTTACAGAGGGCAAAGCTTTGTCGGGAATTATTTCAGGGTTTTCGTTAGCTCCTATAAACTGCACTCCATAAGCATGTGAACGCAGAATAATTTTATCCGAACCAGTGCCCACACGCTTTGCAGGATCAGATGAAGTTTTTAAATCTTTATTACCATGAACATGTAAAAGTTTTTCAAGATCCTTTGCATCGTGTTGCAATACAGTAAATCCTTTTTTTTCCAGAAAAAACGCTCCATTGCCCGCATGAGTCATATATGCTACCCGCTTATCCCACTGCCCCTTATTTTCAATAAATTCAGTTTGAGAAAAAGCAGTATCGGATAGAAATAAAATAGCTGATAAAAGAAAAAAATAAAAAACTTTACTACTTTTCAATACAAATAATTTTTAATCGACATACGAAAATCAAAAACAGAAGAGGAACATACCGATTGCAGGTAAAACCAGATGCTAAATCTACGAAACTAAGATTATAGAAGTTTCAAAAAGATGCCTACACATTCAATTTAATACCTCCTTAACAATCAGGAAATTTTGCTCCATATGGTTTTACCCTTTTCCATTTGCAAATAATTTTTTAAACTGTTATTTTCAGGTAAATTCAAAGTCGGGTCTTCTACTATTATCTTTTCAGCAAAATCCTTAGCTTCTTCTAATAAAGCTTTATCGTTAACTATACTTGCAAGTTTAAAATCCAGTAAACCACTTTGCTTTGTTCCTTCAATATCACCAGGGCCTCTTATTTCCAGATCTTTCTCTGCAATTTTAAAACCATCATTTGTTTCACACATAATCTTTATGCGTTGTTTTGCTTCATTAGAAACTTTAGTTGAGGTTATTAATACACAAAAGCTTTTCTCACTTCCTCTGCCTACACGGCCTCTTAACTGATGCAATTGAGGCAAGCCGAATTTTTCAGCACTTTCAATCACCATTACAGATGCATTTGATACATCTACCCCCACTTCAATAACAGTTGTAGAAACCATTATTTGGGTTTCGCCTTTTACAAAGCGTTGCATATTTGCCTCTTTTTGTGCAGCTTTCATCCTGCCATGTACCATACTAATCCAAAACAATGGTTCGGGAAAAAATGCTTTTACTTCTTCATAGCCTTTCATTAAATTTTCAAAGTCCATTTTTGCTGATTCCTCTATTAAAGGATAGATAAGGTAAGCCTGTCTTCCTTTTTTTATTTCATCTTTTATAAAATCCATTACCTGTGGCCGTGCATGCTCATAACGATGTACTGTTTGTATTGGATGCCTTCCCGGAGGCAACTCATCCATAATGCTGTAATCAAGATCGCCGTAAGCCGTAAGCGCTAGCGTTCTCGGGATGGGTGTTGCAGTCATTACTAGAATATGTGGAGGGATGTTATTTTTTTTCCAAAGTTTGGCACGTTGTTCAACCCCAAACCTATGCTGCTCATCTACAATTGCCAATCCCAAATTCTTAAATTGAACAGTATTTTCAATAACTGCATGCGTACCAATTAAGATTTGAACTTCACCATTCTCACACAGTTGTAAAACTTCTTTTCGCTGTTTAGCTGAAGATGAGCCTGTATGCAATTTTACAATAACAGGCATATCTTTTAAAAGCCTGGTTATGCTATTGTAATGCTGTTGCGCTAAAATTTCTGTGGGCGCCATCAGGCAACTTTGAAAATTATTATCAGCTGCGATAAGCATTGATAATAAAGCCACCATCGTTTTTCCACTTCCAACATCTCCCTGCAACAAACGGTTCATTTGCCTTCCACTGCCGATATCTTTTCTTATCTCTTTTAAAACTCTTTTTTGAGCGCCGGTTAATTGAAAGGGTAGATATTCTTTATAAAACACGTTAAATAAATCACCTACTTTATTAAAAACTAATCCCTTTGAAAAACGATGTCTTTCAAATCGTAACATTCCTAACTTTAATTGGGAGATAAACAATTCCTCAAACTTTAATCTATCAACCGCACGGTAATAATCATCAGCATTTGCGGGAAAATGCATTTGTTTAAAAGATTTGTAACGGGAAATAAATTTGTGTTTATCAAGTATTTCAAAAGGCAGTATTTCGGGTAGCTCTTTTTCATTTAACACCGTGAAAATATTATAGGTGAGTTTTCCGATCTGTCTTCCGCTTAAGCTTCTTGCTTTTAATTTTTCGGTACTTGGATAAATGGGTTCTAAAAAACTTTTAGTCCCAGGTGTTACAGCAGTTGCTACTTCCATTTCAGGATGAGTAAGTTGGGGCTGATTCATAAAGAAACCTGCCTTACCAAAAACCAGGTATTGATTGCCAACACTCAATATTTTTTGTATCCAGTTTATTCCCTGGAACCAAACTAATTCCAATTCACCTGTATCATCCTGTAAATAAGCTACCAGTCGCCTTGCTCTATTTTCACCAATTATATCAAACTGGGTAACTTTACCCTGTACCTGCACATAATCTGAAGCTTCAGAAATATCAATCACTTTGGTGATCTGCGTTCTATCAATATGCCGATAAGGAAAAAATTCCAATAAATTTTTAAATGTGAAAATGCCTAATTCTTTTTTTAAAAGATCGGCTCTTTGTGGGCCTACACCTTTTAAATATTCAATCGGATTAAGCAATATCGTAGAAGTATTACTGATGGTAATCGTTTAATACAAATATATATTGAATGTTGATTGATTATGATGCTAAGCAGGCAGCCTTTAACTATCTACCTATGCGAATTTGACTTTAATAACTTTTGGATTACCTTGATCCTAATATTTAATCTGTAATTTAGAATATAAGAAATCTATTGTATGGAAGGGCCTTCTCTGATTATTTTAAAAGAAGAAATAATCGCTTTTAAGGGAAAAAA
>JBBJOK010000147.1:0-2800 GCA_037721545.1 Chitinophagaceae bacterium | reverse complement strand
AAGGGCCTTCTCTGATTATTTTAAAAGAAGAAATAATCGCTTTTAAGGGAAAAAAAGTAATGCAGGTAAGTGGCAATACTACTATTGAAAAAGAAAGATTTAAAAATAGAATTGTTCGAGATTTTAAAAGCTGGGGGAAGCATTTTATTATTGCCTTTGACGGTTTTTTTGTAAAAATCCATTTTTTAATGTTTGGGAGCTACCGTATTAATGAACAAAAAGAAGACAGGACGCCGAGGCTTACCCTTATTTTTAAAAATGGCGAAATAAACTTTTATGCCTGCTCAGTTAAAATTGTTGAAGATGAACCTGAGAATGTTTATAATTGGGAAGTAGATGTAATGTCAGACCAATGGAATCCTAAAAAAGCGTTAGCAGCGGTTAAAAAAATGAAAGATACAATGGCTTGTGACGCATTACTCGATCAAAATATTTTTGCCGGGGTTGGCAATATTATTAAAAACGAAGTTCTTTTCAGAATTAAAGTTCATCCTGAAAGTATGATCAGTGATTTAACACCCAGGCAGCTTAAAAACCTTGTGCAAGAAGCCAGAAAGTACAGCTTTGATTTTTATAACTGGAAAAAAATCTATCAACTAAGAAAACACTGGCTTATTTATAAAAAAAGAAAGTGCCAACAGTGCAAAATCCCTGTTATAACTAAACATACGGGTAAAGGAAAAAGGTATAGCTTTTTTTGTGAGGCCTGCCAGCCATTAGAAATTAACTTTTGATTATTTTTAATTATGCTTAGATACGTACGCCATGGAATAAAAAAGATCTATGCCGCAATAGCGCTTTTGTCAATTCAGATAATAGTATTAGTTGGGGTGTTTGGCACTGCACTGTTGGCATTTATTGGTATTGCAAAAATGATATTTAGAGAAAAGAAAGAAACTTTTGACCAGAGGGCATTTACTTTATTGGCGAACCAGGTAAATGAAATAAATACAGATGTTATGCAGGTTTTTTCTTTTTTAGGAGCTCACACTTTTCTTATACCGGCCAACCTCACTTTAGTAGCCTACTTTTTATTAATTAAAAAACATCGTTGGTATTCAATAAAAGTTCCTGTTGTTGCTATGAGCAGCCTTTTACTTATGTTTCTTTTAAAACTTATATTTCAGCGTGATCGACCTTTAACCCCTTTACTGGAAGCAGCTCAGGGTTACAGTTTCCCAAGCGGACATGCTTTAATGAGTATAACTTTTTATGGCCTTATGATATTTTTAGTTTGGTTAAATGTAAAAAATAATTGGGTTAAATGGATACTTACAATTCTTCTTGCACTACTGATTATTTTTATAGGTGTGAGCAGGGTTTATTTAAGAGTGCATTATTCCAGTGATGTACTTGCCGGATTTTGCGTAGGATTAATGTGGTTGTTATTATCACTATGGTTATTAAGAAAAATTGAAACCTATAGCCGCCAAAAAGTGGATCCTGTTGTGGAACAAACTGCTTAATTACTCATTCATATTTATTGATCAAAAGTAAAATCAGCAATGAAAATTACAAATGCTTTTTCTAAACAATTTGAAGTTGAGACGCTCCAAAGTGAAAAACTCAGAGCAGGAATTTTAGCCGCTTACGCATTATTTGCTGGTTTATATATTTGGGTAATCAGTTACTTAATAGTAAATGATAAGATTATTTCTAAAAATTTATTTGAGATTCCTTATACACTGCTTTTGCTGTTAGCAGGCTTATTCATTTATGAAATTATTACAAACAGGGTATTGAATTACAGGGCCAAAAAGTTCGGAAAATCGATTCATCCTAAGTTTAAATATATAAATGCTTTTATAGAATTAGTTTTTATCACCGTAATGCTTTACATATATACAGTTTACTTTAAGCATAATTCATTATTGTCTGATATAATAATGGTAAGCCTTTTCTACCTTATTGTTTTTTTATCAGCGTTTTATCTTGACCCATATATAAGCCTGGTTACAGGAATTATTGCTGCCGCTGGTTATTCGCTTCTACATGTTATTACTCAAAAAGCAGCTTCATCTTCTATTGTTGTAGATGATATTGTATACAATAAATATTTTGTTTACGCTACCGGTATCTTACTTTTTTTATGTGGAATAGCCGCCGCTTTTATGGCTAACCAATTGCAAAAAGGTATTCAGCGCACTATTCAATTAGTTGAAGAGGAAAACAAACTGTTCAACTTGTTCAGCAGGCAAATTTCTAAAGAAGTTGCCCAGGAATTGTTGGATAAGGATGGTAAAGTACCTAGTGAACTTAGGTTTGTAAGTGTAATGTTTATAGATATTAGAAATTTTACGGTGTATGCAGAAACACAAGAACCCCAGGCAATTGTTGAATTTCAAAATTCATTTTTTGGAATTATTACAGATGTAGTTCATAAGTATGAAGGTATAGTGAACCAATTTTTAGGTGACGGATGTATGGCAACTTTCGGGGCTCCTGTTACCGTAAATAATCCTGCATTTAATGCAATTAATGCTGCACTGGAGATTAATAAAATAATTGATGATAAGATACTGAAAAAAGAAATCCCTTCCTTTACCATTGGGATGGGTATACATTGCGGAAACGCTGTTACCGGTAACGTTGGCACTACCTTAAAAAGTGAATATACCATAACCGGTGGGGTGGTAATTCTCGCAGCAAGGATTGAATCCCAAAATAAAATTTACCAATCGAAAATATTGATCTCCAAAGAGGCATTAAATGCTTCTTCTATAAATGATATCGATGCAATTGCCATGGGTGAAGCCAGCTTAAAAGGATGGAGCCAACCAATAGAACTTTATAAATTGGC
>JBBJOK010000146.1:0-7268 GCA_037721545.1 Chitinophagaceae bacterium | reverse complement strand
CATTTAATGATATATATAAAGGCAGTCAACCGAATTCCATTCAAAATTATTACGGGTTTTATCTAAGAACTTATGGGTACTATGAATCAAGGCAAGTACGGCTTAACTTTACTTATAAGTTTGCTGATAACAGCTTAAAAGGCCCTCGTAACAGAAGCTCTGCATTAGAAAGCGAAAGTGGGAGGATCAAATAATGTTTGTAAAAGTTTAAAATTGATTTAAATAACCAGTTTAAACATCCCTTATCCCAAAAGATTTCTAGATTTCGGGCATTCAAATTTTAGAATAACCGAATGCCTACCTTAAGATTGAAGTATTTAGCTATTTGGAGTAGGTATAAAAAGAGAAAAGCCTGTAAAATCTACATTTTACAGGCTTTTGAGTGATTAAGTTTCTAACTCAGCGGACCGGACGGGAACTTTTATTAGTTCATAAATCCTTGTCCCTTAATATTTTCAAAAGTCTAAAATGTAGAATGTCCGAATAAATACCTTTTTCCAAAATTTCATCTGTATCTCAAATGTATTTCAAAATTAATAAAAAATTACGAATTTGTATTTCGGGTTCCTTTATAAATATTTTAAATAAATCCCTAAGCATAATGTCTAAATATTTTCTAACAATTCTTTTTTTATTAATGTATATGCCTTCTCATTATCATATTCAATATCTGGGCGGAGTATTACATGTATATCATCCGTAAATTCTTTATCGTTCATTTTTTCTTCCATGTTTGCAATAAAAACTTTTCGTGTAGGTGGATGTTCAACATCAAACTGCATATAGTTTTTATAACAATGAAGAAGTTTGCCAGTATCGACTTTCATATTTGAATATGCCCATGACAGATCGAATAAATCACGACTCTTTTTTCTCTGGTATAAAGCTCTCAGTTTTGTAGCTAACAATTCTTCAAGTTCTAAAACCTGTGCTCATTATTTACTTAATTTATTAGAGGGCTTAAAAATCATTTATAAATTAAATCTGCAACAGCTGCATTTATAATCTTAGGACTTTACCATCCTGTTTTCTGAAAAACCAAGTTTTTCAATCTCAACTTTAACGACGTCCCCCGGCTTCAACCACTTTTTTTCGGGCATACCCATTATTACGCCTTCGGGGGTGCCGGTTAAAATTAAATCACCTGGTTCCAGCGTCATGTATTTTGATAAAAATTCTATGATCTCTCCTACAGAAAAAATCATATCGGCAGTATTTGAATTTTGCCTCAACTCACCATTTAATGTGCAGGTAAGTTGTAAATTTTGCGGGTCAGGTATTTCATCGGCCGTCACTAAATATTTTCCTAATGGCAAAAAACTATCAAGGCTTTTTCCTATTAACCATTGCGATGTTTTAAACTGCAAATCCCTGCACGAAAGGTCATTTGCTACACAATAACCAAGCACATAATCTAAGGCATCTTCTTTTGAAACATTTTTACATTTTTTACCAATAACTACTCCCAACTCCACTTCATAATCAAATTGCTCACCTTGTGCGCCAAGTGGAATATCATTGCCATAGCCTGTAAGTGTATTGTTATACTTTGTAAAGGTGATGGGAACTTCAGGTATTGCCATTCCGCTTTCAAGGGCATGCCTTCGATAATTTAACCCTATGCAAATAATTTTAGAAGGACTGGATACACAAGCGCCAATTTCCAGATTTGATTCTGCAATTATTTCAGATGAATTTAAAAATTTATCAGCAGAATTTATTAATGCTGTTACATCTTCTGTAGTAAAATGGCCTGATGGATCTGCTGAGCCATTCAAACCAACTATACCTTTGTCAGTAACAATACCGGATACTAATTTGTTGTTTTGTTTGTAATTAAGAATTTTCATTTGTTGTAATAAATGTTTGTGAAAAAATTGTTTACCTATTTAATATGTATTTTAAAATTCAACTGCGGAAATGCCTTTAAACCCACAATCTTTTATTACAAAAAGATAACCTGCCAGGGGTTGCTGCGCCAATTCATTTTCGCTAAGCCCTATTTTGGCAGATGTAATGTATAAATCTTCTAAATTTTTACCCCCAAAGGTGCAGGAAGTCACTTTCGCAATGGGCAATTTTATTGCAACTATTTTTTCTCCAGTTGCAGGATTCCAGCGGGTTACCTGCCATCCATCCCAATGTGCTATCCAAAGCATTCCTTCGCTATCAATCGTCATTCCATCAGGAAAGCCGTCTTCTTTTGCAATTTTTATAATGGTTCTTTTATTGCTGATGCTGCCGGTATTTTTATCATAATCGTATGCCACTACTTCGTAACTGGGTGTATCAATAAAATAAAAAGTTTGTTGGTTTAAACTCCATGCCATACCATTGGGAATGGTAACGTTTTCTATTTTTTTTGATATATATAAATCTTTTTCTAACACATACACACTGCCCGCCCCTGAAGCTTCATCCATAGACATGCTACCTACCCAAAACCTTCCTGCGGGGTCGCACTTTCCATCATTGAGCCGGTTACCGTGCAAATGTTCTTCAGGATCGGCAATCATTTCTATCAAACCATTTTCCCGGTTTATAATAGCGAATCCATTTTGTAATGCAGCCAGAAAATTACCATCCTTGCAAATAACTACAGCGCCTATTTTTTGATGAACGGGAATAATTTTATGCGTTTTGCGTTCCGGAGAAAACTGGTGTATTTCTCCTTTCAAAATATCAATCCAGCAAATGACGTTGCGCTTTGCATCCCATACCGGGCCTTCGCCCAATAAGCATGCATGGTGTATAACAGTTTCTATGCTGATTTCTTTTTGCATAATAAAACCAGAACTAAGTATTCAATTTTATAAAGCCTCCATCCACAGGATAATCGCAACCGGTAATAAAAGAAGCTTCATCCGCACAGAGGTATAAAATAAGGCTTGCAACTTCTTGTGGCGTACCCATGCGGCCAATGGGTTGAGATTTAGATAGCTTCTCAAACATTTCCTGCTCTTTGCCCGGATAACTATTCTTTAAAAAACCATCAACAAACGGCGTATGTACCCTACCGGGAGAAATGCAATTACACCGTATGTTATCAGCCAAAAAATCTTTGGCAACTGAAAGTGTCATTCCTACTACGGCACCTTTGGAAGTAGTATAAGCAAAGCGGTCTGCTAAACCTACAGATGAAGCTACAGAAGCTAAATTTAAAATGGCACCACCGGTTTTTCTCATAAGGGGCAACACTGCATGCAAGCAATTGTACACCCCTTTTACATTCACATTCAGCAACCGTTCAAAATCTTCTTCATTAGTAGTTTCTGCGGTGCCAATATGAGCGATGCCTGCATTGTTTACCAAAATATTTATGGCAGCATATTGATTAAAAATGTTTGCAACAAGCGCTTTCACTTCCTGCTGATGTGCTACATTACATTTTTGAAAATACACTTTTCCATTTTGTTGTTGTATTTCTTTTGCAACCCCTGCTCCTGCCTTTTCATCATTATCCAATATGCAAACAACAGCTTCCTGCTGTGCAAATAATAAGGAGACTGCTTTTCCAATTCCACTTCCCCCGCCAGTTATTATGGCAACTTTATTTTTTAAATTTAACATACCATATTTTAAAAAGGCGATGGACTGATTGACGTCCATCCTCCGTCAACAATTAGACTTTGACCAGTAATGTGTTTTGCTTTTTCCGATACCAGGAACAGAGCAGCATTTGCAATATCGGCCACATGCGCCGGCCGGCCCATGGGGGTTAAAGAAGACCAGGTAGCCATATATTCCGGATCATCGGTCGTTCTTTCTGTTTGTGTAGCACCGGGTGCAACGGTGTTTACATTTATTTTATATTGGGAAAGCTCTATGACCAAATTTTTTGCAAGCATTTCTAAAGCTGCTTTACTCATGCCGTATGCTGCTAAATTTTTATGTGCCTGGTGGCCGGTTACTGAGGATGTAAATAATAATGAACCTCCTGATTTTTGCTGCTTCATTTGATTAGCTGCTGCCTGCGCAAGAAAAAAAGTACCACCCAAATTTACTTCCATCACTTTATAAAATGCTTCAGGAGAATAGGTAAAAAAATCTCCGAATAAGGTGATGCCGGCATTGGCAATTACAATATCTAATTGCCCAAACTGTTCCACCGCTGTAGCTACCATTTTTTGAATGATTGATAGATCGCTGCTATCGCCGGCAATTGAAATACAATTGTTGCCGCTTAACTCTTTAATTTTTTTTACTGCCTCTATTGCTAATGATTCATCTATATCATTTAAAATAAGGTGTGCACCTTGTTTTGCAAGGATGCGGCATATTTCAAACCCAATGCCCTGCCCTGCACCGGTTACTATTGCTACTTTCCCTTTAAATGTCATGTAATTTTATAAATGGGTTTTCATATTTTTTTTAATGCGAATCCCGCGATACTTCACTGCCGGAACCACCTACCAAGTAATCCATATCAGCACCTAAATGTGCCTGCTGCACATGATTGATATATAGGTTTACATAACCCCTACTGACTAATGGAGGCAAAGGTTTAAATTGTTGCCTTCTTTGCAAAAGTTCTTCTGCACTAATGCTTACATTTAAAGTGCGGTTTGGCACATCAAGTGTAATTAAATCCCCTGTTTTAATTACTGCAAAGTTACCGCCGGTAGCGGCTTCCGGCGATACATGCAAAACTACAGTTCCAAATCCGGTTCCGCTCATTCGTCCATCCGAAATACGTACCATGTCTGTTATTCCTTTTTCCAACAACTTTTTAGGAATGCCCATGTTGCCTACTTCGGGCATCCCGGGGTAACCTATTGGTCCCACATTTTTTAAAATCAACACACTATTTTCTTCCACATCTAAATTATCATCATCAATTAATAATTTATATTCTTCTATGTTTTCAAACACGATGGCCTTGCCGGTATGTTGCATTAAATGTGCACTTGCTGCAGATGGTTTTATAACTGCGCCTTCTTCGCATACATTGCCTTTTAATATGGCCAGGCCTGTTGCGTTGTTTATTGGATTATCTACGGTAGCTATTACGTCGGTATTAAAACATTTGCTATTGCTATAATTTTCCTTTACTGTTTTTCCGTTTGCGGTTATACAATCATTATGAAGGTGCTGCGAAAGTTCCTTTAATACAGCCGGTAAGCCGCCTGCATAAAACAGGTCTTCCATAAAATATTTACCGGAGGGTTGCAGGTTTACAATTAGTGGAATGTTAGCAGAGAGGGAATCAAAATCCTGCAAAGAAAGTGGCACACCTATCCTACCGGCAATGGCTAATAAATGGATAACAAAATTTGTGGACCCGCCGATTGCGGCATTTACTTTTATGGCATTTTCAAATGCATTTCGGGTAAGGATGTCAGATAGTTTTAAATTTACTTTTACCATTTCTACAATACGCAATCCTGAAAGTTGTGCCAGTGTTTTGCGCCTGCTATCGGCCGCAGGTATTGCAGCATTTCCAGGTAAAGAAAGTCCCAATGATTCTACCATGCAAGCCATAGAAGAGGCGGTGCCCATTACCGCACAATGGCCGCTGCTACGGCACATAGCACTTTCTATTGTCAATAATTCTTCTTCGATTATTTTATTACTACGCAAATCATCATGGTAGCGCCATACATCACTGGTTCCAATACTTGCGCCATTATACCTGCCGGTTAACATTGGCCCACCGGATACAACAATTGTTGGTATGTTCACACTGCTTGCACCCATTACTAAAGAGGGTGTTGTTTTATCGCAACCGCACAGGAGTACAACACCATCCACTGGGTTTGCTCTTATGGATTCTTCTACATCCATACTGGCCAGGTTGCGATATAACATGGCAGTAGGCTTCATCAATGTTTCGCCCAATGACATTACCGGAAATTCTACCGGAAAACCACCTGCTTCCAAAATCCCTCGTTTCACAGATTCTGCCAGGTCCCTGAAATGCCCGTTGCAAGGTGTTAATTCGCTCCAGGTATTGCAGATGCCAATAATAGGTTTATTATCAAATTCATAATCCGGAATACCCTGATTTTTCATCCATGCCCGATAAATGAACCCATCCTTTCCTTTGCGTCCGAACCAATTGCAGCTTCTAAACTTTTTTTCTTCCAAACTTGGCCTTTTAATAAGCTTTTGTAAATATAATTCAAGATTAACAAAAATAATATCGAACTCAGGTTTGGTGCCGGGGTAGCTGAAAAAATGTAAAATTACCAGCCTACATAAGCCGGTGGTTTATGCCTTTTAAGCGCAAATAAATAATCAACTGCCCGATATGGTGCGTTTGATGATCGTGCATCAGAATCAATATTTGTCTGCGGGTCATGGGTCCGGCAAAAAAGGGAACCATTTCATTTAATTGCTCTTGACTAAGCTTATGATGGGCAGATAACGCCTGGTCATACGCATTGAAAAGAACTTTTATAACAGCAGCTTTGTCCATTGTAGCTGTATCAAATGCTCCATTTTTTGCGGTACTAAAAAGAAAAGCAGAAGAAAGCCACTTCATGTTATCTGCTATATGTAACAATTGTTCCTTAAAACTCATTACGTCTGCTACTGCTCTGAAATCATAATTTTCAGCAGGCATCAAATCTGCCATTTTTAAAGTATATGCTTTTGCATTCTCCCATTTGCGTGATAATTGCACTTGCAAGCTGTCATTAGATTGTGCATGTAATACAACTGAAAAGGAGCTTATAATCAGGAGCAGAACTATTCTCAAAATGTGTTTCTTCATAATTTTACGAAAGAGCTTTTGTTATTGCCTTTAATCCTTTAAATGTATGGTAACAAATTACTTTTTACTGATTCAAACAAATAAATCACATTCTATTTTGAACAACTATTCTTTCCCGGCAAAATAATTAATAAGCAAGGCTCCACTAATGATCAGCAATCCAAAAAACTCTCTTGTTTTCTCTATGTAGGGCCTGGTAGCCTGCATACTTTCTGTTAGGCTCGGATGATTGTATTTTATAATCCAGGCCCATACGCCATCTTTTGCAAAAAACAATAGGGCAGCATAGATCATATAAAAAATAATCAGCAGCAGATAAAATGCAGGAAAATAAAGATGAAATACTGCCAAACCACAACTTATGGCTGCCAGCATGTAGATGGTTACCCATAGCGGCGCATCTTTATCATTCAGATTAAACCAGGCAAATACAACAAACGAAATAAAGAAAATGATATTCAAAATAATGAGCAGCATATTTTTTTTTGATGCTTCTATGTTTTCTTCGTTTTCAATTTTGTACATGGCCATCAAATACCGGATGAAGTATAAA
>JBBJOK010000145.1:0-7327 GCA_037721545.1 Chitinophagaceae bacterium | reverse complement strand
CTTTCTACGGGTATCCTGATATTCATAATTTTTTTTAGGTTTTTGAATATCCTGCGCTAATGAGATTAGGCTTAAAAAAAGAAAGATGATAGAAATAAAAATTTTCATAACGACCTATTGATCATAAAAATAAAATAATCAAGGTTAAGAAAAAGTGAAACGTTAGAGGCTAATCGTGAAAGGATGTGAAGTTTTTTTCCGTTTCACGTTTGCCGTTTCATGATGAAATCAATCCGAATTGCGTTAAATGATGTATAGCGTGTTTATGAAGTAAATGTACCTGACCAGAATAATCTAATTCTCCAAAAAATGGATTTTTTGCTTTAAAATGAGGGTCAGATTCGAACACTATAAAAAAATAATCAAGCTCTTGTTGAAGCTTATTAATGGCATCCTCCAAGTTTTGATGACGTAATGGAGCTCCCTTTTCATCCATTAAAGGGTTTTTAGTATTCACTTTAAATGGCTCTTCACTCAACAAAAACGTTCTGAATTTTTCCAGCATTTCTCCTTCAATAATCTGAGGTCTTACCAATTTGCCGCTGCTTATCTTTATAGAGTCTGCAAAATGTTCCACCATTTGCTGTACATTCATCACACCCCATTTTCCTTTTTCATCACCCTTCAATTTTTTTAATAAAGGAATAAATTCTTTTTTTATAAAAGCAGCTTTTTCTTTATTCATGCCTTAGCGTTTATTCGGCCATCAATTTCATTACACAAGGATGCGAAAATTTCATCTACACTTCCTTCACCTTTTACCATAACCACCTTTTTTGCCTGTTGGTAGTGCTCAGCTACAGAAGTTGTTTTTCTATGATACTCTTTTATTCTTTCCCGAATAATAATATCATTAGTATCGTCCGATCTCCCACTTGTTTCGCCTCTTTTTAATAATCGTGTTACCAGTTCCTCTTCACTAACATCCAAAGCAAGCATTGCAGCAATTGGCGCTTTTTTAAGTTCAAGTAATTTATCCAGTGCCTCGGCTTGTGCAGATGTTCGTGGAAATCCATCAAATAAAAACCCATCACATTTTGGGTTGCTTTCTAATGCAGAGCTTATCATCCCTATCACTACCTCATCAGGAACCAGATGCCCCTTATCCATAAGCTTTTTAGCCTCATTGCCCAATGCTGTTTGATTTTGAATCTCATTTCTTAGCAAATCTCCTGTACTGAGGTGCATTAAGTTATACTTTCTGGTCAGTTTTTCTGACTGCGTACCTTTGCCACTGCCTGGCGGACCAAATAGAATTAGATTAAACATGTTCCGTAAACCTTTGTGAAATTCAAATATAATCGATGGAGTTTAAAATACCTTATATTATGTACTTCTAAGCATACAAATACAATCTGGTTTTTAACACTAAATTTAAAAATAAGGGCAAATTATAACAAACCAATTATCTACGTCCCGTAAATAATCCCCGCAATAATGCCATAATAAGTGTAAATACTGTTGCACCAATTACAGCCCATATTACAGGGAAAGGCTTGCCTTCAATAGTTATCTGATAAAGCGGAGGCCATCCCATTTTAGCGGCTATCCATAAACCAATATAGGCGCCTATAAAACCCACCACTATTGAAACGAGGCAACCGCCCAGATCATAGCCCGCAAGTGATTGACCTATACCGCCGCATATTGCAGCTATCAGCAAAAGAACTAAAAAACCTATTACTGTCATGATATAAAATTTTCCGAAATATAAAATAAAATTTTTAATATCCTTTATGTTATACATTTCTTTTTGCAGAAATGATACTTTTTTCAGATATTCATTTTTCAATCTTCACCAGCCTAATACCATTACATGAAAATATTTTTCTTACCTCTCATCTTCATTATTTCATTTTCAGCATCTGCTCAAAAAAATATATTTGATCTTTTTAAAAATTTAAAACCAAGGAGTATTGGCCCGGCAGGAATGAGCGGTCGTGTTACAACCATTGATGCTGTTAATACAAATACAGATATAATTTATATCGGTGCAGCTTCCGGAGGGGTATGGAAAACTGAAAATGGCGGTACAACCTGGGCTTCAATTTTTGATGACCAGCCCATTTTAAATATTGGTTCATTGGCTATTCAGCAAAGCAATCCATCTGTTGTTTGGGTTGGTACAGGAGAAGGCAATCCACGTAACTCAATAAATATAGGTGGCGGCATATATAAAAGCTTAGATGCAGGTAAAACGTGGAAAATAATGGGGCTTGAAAAAACTAAATGTATTCACCGCATTATTATAGATCCTTCTAATCCAAATATTGTTTATGCAGGAGCAATAGGCAATCCATATGCTGAACATCCTGAACGTGGAGTATTTAAAACAACTGACGGGGGCGAAACCTGGAATAAAGTTTTATATACAAATGATACATCAGGAACTGCTGATCTGGTTATGGACCCTTCCAATCCAAATAAATTATTGGCAGGCATGTGGCAGCATAGGCGTACACCATGGAGTTTTAACAGTGGTGGAAAGGGCAGTGGTTTATACATGACGTTGGACGGCGGTAAAACATGGAAAAAATCAGGAAAAGAAGATGGAATACCGGAAGGTGATCTTGGCAGAATTGGTTTGGCATTTTCTCAAAGCCAGCCTTCACGGGTATATGCATTGATAGAGTCGACAAAAAATGGCTTATATAAAAGTGATGATGGAGGTTTTAAATGGGAATTGGTAAACAGTGATCCCGCGTATGTTACAACACGCTCATTTTATTTTCAGGACATAAAAGTTGATCCTCAAAATGAAAATCGTATTTACAGTTTATACCAGCCAATTGCTATGAGTGAAGATGCCGGTAAATCATTTAAAGTAATTGCACCCACTGAAAAAATTCATGCAGATCATCATGCATTATGGATAAGCCCCAGCGATCCTTCTTTTATAATTGATGGCGGGGATGGCGGTTTAGCAATCAGCCATGATAAAGGTAAGACCTGGAAATTTGAAGAGCAATTAGCCTTCGGGCAATTTTATCATATAAATGTAGATAATGAACTTCCTTATCATGTAATGGGTGGATTGCAGGATAATGGAAGCTGGTGGGGACCTGCTTACCAATGGACGGAGGGGCCCATACAAAATTTGGCATGGCAGGATGTGGGTGGAGGTGATGGATTTGATGTAGCACCTGACCCGGAAGATGCAAACTGGATTTATGCAATGAGCCAGGGAGGAAATTTATATAAGAATAATATAGTCACAGGTGAACGGATACAGATAAAGCCACCGGCTCCTGACTTAAAGACGAGAGTAAGATTTAACTGGAATGCAGCGCTGGCAATTGATCCGCTTGATGCAAAAACAGTTTATTATGGTAGCCAGTTTTTGCATAAGAGCAGCAATAAGGGTTTAACCTGGGAAATAATATCACCTGATCTTACAACCAATAATAAGGAACAACAAAAGCAGGATGAGAATGGAGGTTTATCAATAGATATTACTGGTGCTGAAAATTATACTACCATACTCACCATTGCACCTTCTTCAAAACAAAAAGGAGTTATATGGATAGGTACTGATGATGGCAATGTGCAGTTAACACAGGATGCCGGTAAAACATGGACAAACTTCAGAGGAAAGATTCCGGGATTGCCAACAGGTGCCTGGATACACCAGGTAAAATCCTCTCAGTACGTTGGGGCTGAAGCATTTGTTGTAGCCAATGATTACAGGCGGGGAGATTTTAAGCCATATGTATTCCGGACAAAGGATTTTGGTAAAACATGGACAAGAATTTTAAATGGCAATAACATTAAAGGTTATGCACTATGTGTATTGCAGGATCCGGTAGAACCTAATTTAATTTTTGCCGGAACTGAACAAGGATTATGGATAAGTCTTGATAACGGTAATTCATTTCAACAATTTAAAAATGATTATCCATCCGTTTCCACTTATGATCTTGCCATACAGGAAAGAGAAGCAGATCTTGCCATTGCAACTTTTGGAAGATCACTTTATATTTTAGATGATATTCGGCCCTTAAGAAAAATTGCTGCGCAAAAAGGACAGCTTCCTTCAAAAGGCCTTACTGCATTTGAAACAGCACCTTCCTATATGGTAAGATATAAATCACCGGCAGGATATAACAGCAGTCCATGGGGAATGTATGAAGGTAAAAACCGGAACAGGGGAGCCGCATATTCGTTTTTTGTAAAACAGTCATTAAAAACAGATAGCAATTTTGCTCCCAAAAAACCTGTATTGATCGTTGACACCACGCAAAAAACGATTCCCCGTACAGCCGGAGAAGATATGGCGGGCATGCAGGTAGATTCATCAAAAGCAAGAATAGGTTTAAAGACACAGTTAGATTCTGCAACTGTAAAAATTTATAATGAGAATAATGAATTGATAAGAACATTAAGAGTAAAAGCTGATTCGGGTTTTAATAGACATTACTGGGGTTTTGAAATGAAAGGGGTACGCAGATTAGTTGATCCTAATCAATCCGGTGGCGGACGGGGCTTTGGCCGGTTTGGAGGAGACAGTGGGGGCGAGCCTGCCGGGCAGCCTGTCTATCCCGGCACATATAAAATGGTTATCAGTTTTAAGGGAGCTTCGGATTCTACAATGATGGTAGTAAAAGGCGATCCTAATGTTCCGCTTTCAAGAGAATTGTATGATGCAAGAATGAAAGTTTTAAAAAGGCTTGAGAAAAGTACAGAAAAATTATTACTGGCTACTGACCAGTTAACTGATGCTGAGGAAACCATAAAAAAAGTGGAAGCATCTCTTGTTGGAGTGCAAAGTAAAGAAGCTGATAATCTCAAAAAATTGAATAAGGCAATGACCGATTCAGTCAAAAACCTGCGGGATTATATTTTTGGTAAGAAACAGGAAAAACAGGGTTATGGTACTCCTTACCAGGTTACAGTAAATGGCAGGTTACAGGATGCAAATGGTGCCATTGCCGGTAAAAATAAAATTCCGGATGCCCAGGAAATGCGTTTGACAGAAGAAGCTGAATTTCTGGTAAATGATGTTGTAAAAAGAACCAATAATTTCTTCAATACAAAATGGAAAGATTACCGCAATGCAGTGGAAAATTCTCAAATAAAATTGTTTAAAGATGTGAAGGCCATTGAATAAATATGAAGATAAAAATTATAATTACAGGTGGAACATTTGATAAAGAGTATAATGAATTAACAGGCCAGCTTTTTTTTAAGGACACTCATTTACCCGAAATGCTTAAACTGGGCAGGTGTATGACCGATGTAAATATTGATACTGTAATGATGATGGATAGTCTTGAGATGACAGATCATCACCGGCAATTAATTTCAAGTTATTGTAATAAAGCGAGGGAGAAAAATATTGTAATAACACATGGTACTGATACAATGCCTGAAACTGCCCGGTATCTTTCAAAACATATTACTAATAAAACGGTAGTGCTTACCGGTGCAATGATTCCATATAAATTCGGAAGTTCAGATGGGCTATTTAATTTGGGAAGCGCTTTAGCTTTTGTTCAAACCTTGCCGGGAGGCGTATATGTTGCAATGAATGGAAAATATTTTCATGCAGATAAAGTGAAAAAAAATAAACAGATGGGGATATTTGAAAGTGAATAACTGGAGCAATTAAATATTATCTTTTAAATATTTAGCTGCTTCTTTATCAATAAACAAATGCAGCTCTTTATTTGAGGGTTGTATAAGTTGTGCGGGATATTTTTGTTCTTTCCCTTCCAGCACTTCTTTTAAAACAGTTGCTTTTTTATCTCCTGTTATTAAAAATGCAATAGCTGAAGATTGGTTAACTATCGAAGGCATTAAGGTTATCCTTTCTCCTTTTTCTTTTGAATTAATTGCCTTTACCCAACTATTATTATCAGAGAAATTTTCTGAAACCGGGAACAAAGAAAGGGTATGCCCATCGTCTCCCAACCCAAGTAACACCAAATCAAAAGTTGTTTGTTTGTTATCAAAATAATTATGAAGGATATTTTGATAATGCTTCGCAGATTCATCGGGAGAAATATCAGTCCATATTTTATGGATCTGCTCACGAGGAATAGCAACTTTACTCAATAAAGTATCATATGCCATTTTAGCGTTATTGCGCTCATCATCAAAATCTACAATCCTCTCATCTCCCCAAAATATATGAAGCCTGTTCCAGTTTATTATTTCCCGATATGGAACTGATGCCAACTTTTGATACAATTTTTTAGGTGTTTCGCCTCCCGATAATGCAATAGTAAACCGATCTTTTACTTCTAATGTTTTTTGTATTAATGCTGCTATCCAATCAGCTAAAGCAGTAGTAGTTTCTTTAGCATCCTTATAAATATGTAATTGCATTAAACTTTATTTATGCGGTCTGTTATCCAGTTATGCCCATCTCTTGCAATCAGGGCCTCTGCATCTTCCGGCCCCCATGAGCCCGGGCTATAATTCGGAAAGTCATTAGGTTTTCTATCTTGCCATACCTCAATAATTGGCATAACCACCTTCCACGCCGCCTCTACTTGGTCTGCCCTCATAAATAAAGTTGCATCTCCTTCCATTACATCATAAAGCAGGGTTTCATATGCTTCAGGCTCATGCCCGTTGTAAGCGTCCTTATAATTAAAGGTCATATCCACTGGAGTTAAAATCATATGTTGCCCCGGTCGCTTTGCCTGAAAGTGTAAACGTATGTCCATTTCTGGTTGAATACTTATTGAAAGCCTGTTGGGGCGCCAGGTTTCTGCCGCTTCTGCCGGAAAAGAATAATGAGGCGCAGGCTTAAATTGAATAGTAAGTGTTGTTGTTTTTTCATGAAGGTGCTTGCCTGTTCTTACATAAAATGGCACACCCTGCCAACGCCAGTTATCAATGTAAAATTTTATAGCTGCAAAAGTTTCTGTAGGGGAGTCAGGTTTTACATCTTTTTCTTCTCTGTATCCGGGAACTTTTTCTCCCTGCATCCAACCCGCACTGTATTGCCCCCGGGCAGCAAAATTCTGCACTTCATCTTTATCTATTTTATGTATGGCATTAAGCACGTCAACTTTTTTATTTCTTATTTCATCTGGATTAAAAGAAATGGGTGCTTCCATACCAATCATACAAAGTAATTGAAGGATATGATTTTGAACCATATCACGCAAGGCTCCTGAATTTTCATAGTAGCCGCCTCTGCCTTCTACGCCAACTGTTTCTGCAGAAGTTATCTGCACATGATCAATATAGTTTTTATTCCAAATCGGTTCAAATAGTGCATTGGCAAAACGCAGTGCTAAAATATTTTGAACTGTTTCTTTTCCGAGATAATGATCAATGCGATAGATCTGTTCTTCTTTAAAAATGGTACTCAATA
>JBBJOK010000144.1:4912-7423 GCA_037721545.1 Chitinophagaceae bacterium | reverse complement strand
ATATCCAAAACTAATTTTCGCTTATTTCAGTTTTAATATTTTATCGGCGCTGTTCGCTGTCATTTCGCTTGCATTACTAAGCCCATTTTTATTGCTGATTTTTAAAAAGACGGATACACTTAACATTGCATCTAACCCAGATTCTTTTTTAGCAAGAATAAACCCTATTAATAAATTTAAGGCTGCTTTATATGATATTATCAACGCTCCTAATGGGGATATAAAAGCCCTGGGAATTATTTGCCTGGTGGTATTGCTATCGGTTGTTTTAAAAAATATTTTTCTCTATCTCTCCATGTATTATTTAAATCCTATACGCAATAATATTATTAATGATATGCGTACAGCGATGTATAAAAAAATTCTTGCTTTGCCAATAGGATATTTTAATGACCAGCGCAAAGGAGATATTATGAGCAGGCTCACAAACGATTTAGGTGAGGTGGAAGGCTCAACTGTTGGGGTGTTGGAAACCCTGTTTCGGGAGCCGATCGCTATAACATTATTCTTTTTTTATTTAGTGATATTAAGCCCCCAACTTACTTTATTCCTGGTGATCTTCATGCCCATAGCAGGTTTAATTATTGGCCGTATTGGACGCTCCTTAAAAAAACAAAGCACAAAGGTGCAGGAAAAATTGGGTGCTATTTTATCAACAATCGAAGAAACATTGGGGGGTATAAGAATCATTAAAGCATTTAATGCAGATAAAAAGCAACTCAATAAATTTACGCAACAAAATAATGACCTGTTTACCATTAAGAACCGGGCTAACCGGCGCAGGGATCTGGCATCACCGGTATCCGAAGTATTGGGGGTTATAGCGGTGGTGTTCGTATTATGGTATGGAGGACGACTGGTATTACGG
The DNA here is from genome assembly GCA_037721545.1 of Chitinophagaceae bacterium. Lineage (GTDB taxonomy): Bacteria > Bacteroidota > Bacteroidia > Chitinophagales > Chitinophagaceae > Ginsengibacter. Next base: position 6,555 of record JBBJOK010000144.1, on the reverse strand, counting down.
GGTGCTTTTTTAGATCCCGGAGATTTTTTGGCATACATCGCTATTTTTTCTCAATTGATACAGCCATTAAAAGCTTTATCAGCCGCCTCATACAATATTAAAAGAGGGGCGGCCAGCATAGAAAGGATAGAGTATTTAATTAAAGAAGATATATCTATAAAAGAGAAGCCCAATCCGATACACTTAACGCAGTTTAATAAATCAATTCAATTTAAGAAAGTTGGATTTTTATATGACGATAAGGTGATATTGGATAATGTGGAACTTAGTGTTGCAAAAGGGAAAACAATAGCATTGGTAGGATCATCCGGTGCAGGTAAAAGTACATTAGTGGATCTTATTCCACGCTTTCATGATGTAGGTGTTGGGGAATTATTTATAGATGATATTAATATTAAGGAATATTCTTTGGAATCTATCCGAAATCAAATGGGTGTGGTAACGCAGGAAGCAATTCTCTTTAATGATACTATCTCCAATAATATTGCATTGGGAATGGATAACCCCACGGAAGAGCAAATTATTGATGCCGCCAAAATTGCCAATGCCCATAATTTTATATTACAAAAAGAAAATGGGTACCAAACAAATATTGGAGACCGGGGAAACAAATTAAGCGGGGGAGAAAAACAACGCATCACAATTGCAAGGGCTGTTTTAAAAAATCCGCCAATATTAATTTTAGACGAAGCAACTTCTTCGCTTGATACAGAAAGTGAGCGGCTGGTACAGGATGCTATTTATAATTTGATGGAAAATCGAACCAGCATTGTAATTGCTCATAGGCTTAGTACCATTCAGCATGCTGATGAAATCATAGTATTACAAAAAGGTAAAATTGTTGAAAGAGGAACGCACAGTTCTTTGCTGGAAAAAAATGGATTTTACAAAAGGCTTGTTGATATGCAGGAATTTAAGTGAACCACCTACCTTACTACTTTCAGCTTACTATTATTTGGCAATCCCCATTTTTGCTTCAATTGAAAGCGTAGCATGTGGCACAGCTCGTAACCGGGCTTTATCAATTAATTTTGAAGTAACCCTGCAAATACCATAAGTTTTATTTTCAATCCGCATCATTGCCTTTTCAAGATGATCTATAAAAGTAATCTGACGGCTTGCCATTTGGCTTAATTGCTCCCTTTCCATACTCAGGCTACCATCCTCCATGGTCATGTACCTGTTATCAGTATCATCTCCACCCATTTCATCTTTACGTGTAATTAATCCCTGTAAATAACCCAATTCCTTTTTTGCTGTCTCAAGCTTTCTTTGGATCAATTCTCTGAATTCAGTCAATTCGGAATCACTATAACGCATAGTAGGTCCACTATTTTCTATTGGTGCCTGGTCTAACACTGATTTGGTGAATTCTGGTTCGTATTTACGGGCTTTAGTAGCTGTTATTTTAGGTAAAACTACCGGCTTTGGCGAAGGAACTTTAATGTCTTTTGCTTTTGGTAGGGGTTTTAAAATCGGAGTTTTTATCTCAACTTTCTTAGCTGCTTCTACGGGTTTTTTTTCAGAGGCTGCAGACTTATTTATGGAGGTTGTTGTTTTTTTATCACGATTACTAACAGGTGTAGTAAGTGTTTTTTTAACGGGGGTAGATTTGTTTATAGGTTTAGCCACTTTTTTAGATA
>JBBJOK010000144.1:0-4812 GCA_037721545.1 Chitinophagaceae bacterium | reverse complement strand
TACCTTAATGGCTTTTTTAAGAGGGCTTTTTTTGTTACTGTTACTCTGAGAGGATGTTTTTGAAGCAAGCTTTTTCGTAACGGGTTTTGCCGATTTTTTGTTGGTAGCCATATTGATTACTTTTTAATAATATTCACTTGTAGTTGATAATCATTTACTTCGATAGATATGCCATCTTTAATTTCAGCCACGAATTCAAGCTTATCTGCCAAAATTTCGGCGCAAATATAATCATTAAATCGGGTAATTGAGTTCTTAAGAGGTGCATTTTCACCTATTTTCACTGATATTTTATCCGTTAGTTCAAGATTTTGGTCTTTTCTTACATTCTGAATTCGGTTTACAAATTCACGGGCTTCTCCTTCCATTCTTAATTCTTCCGTTATAGTTATATCCATTGCAACCGTCAAAGAACCTCTTGACATTATTTCATAACCAGGGATTTCATCGGTACTTACTTCAAGATCTTCAATCATAATATATACAGGATCTTCTTTCTTAGATTTGAATTCGGGATTCAAAAGGTATTCTTCTTTGTGTATCTTATCTATTTCTACATTGCTCAATTGCTGTATTTGTTCTGCAGCCCATTTCATTTTAGGGCCTAATTTTTTGCCGAGGGTTTTAAAATTGGCTTTTGCCTTCTTTCTTATAAAATTGTTATCACTGGAAAGAATTTCTATTTCCTTAATATTTGTTTCATTCCTAATAATTTGTTCAACCGATTTTATATTATCTAAAAGATCTGATTCAATGGCAGGTATCAGCACTTTTTGTAAAGGCTGCCTAACTTTAATATTTACTTTTTTGCGTAGGGATAATATTAAGGAAGAGATATCCTGTGCCAGTTGCATTCTTTTTTCTAAAGAGGGATTTATTATTGAAGTTTCAATTATAGGGAAGTTTGTTAGGTGAACGGAGGAATGGTTGTTTCTTTTGGTTATTCCATTAAGATTAGCATATAACCATTCTGCAAAGAAAGGCGCAATTGGAGCGATTAAACCACAAAGCGTTTCTAAACATTCATATAAGGTTTGATAAGCGCAAATTTTATCCTGCTCGTATTCCCCCTTCCAAAAACGGCGGCGGCATAAGCGAACATACCAGTTACTAAGGTGTTCATCAACGAAATTTTCTATTGCCCGTGCTGCTTGTGTAGGCTCATAAGTATCTAAGCTTTGTTGTACATCCTGTATCAAACTATTCAAAGAAGATAATATCCATCTGTCAATTTCCGGCCGCTCTATCACCGGAATATATTTTTCTTTGAAAGCAAAGCCATCAATATTGGCATAAAGTGCAAAAAACTGGTAGGTATTATATAGTGTTCCGAAAAATTTGCGTTGTGTTTCTTTTATTCCTTCAATATCAAATTTTAAACTATCCCATGGGGAGGCATTTGTGATAAGATACCATCGGGTGGCATCTGGCCCAAATATGCTGAGTGTTTCAAATGGGTCAACAACATTGCCCAAGCGTTTGCTCATTTTATTTCCATTCTTATCCAATACAAAGCCATTACTTACAACAGTTTTGTAAGCAACACTATCAAATAATAAAACACTCAACGCATGTAATGTGTAAAACCATCCTCTTGTCTGGTCAACTCCTTCTGCAATAAAATCGGCCCCCTCCCAGTCTCCCCCCGTTGGAGAAGAGCCTTGAAGGCTGTTCCAATAGCTCAAACATTCTTCTTTTGTAGGATTTATATTTTTTCTTTTTTTAGGTAATCCCCATTGGGCATAAGGCATTGCTCCGCTATCAAACCAAACATCTATAAGGTCAGGAACACGGGACATTGATTTACCGGTGTCACTTACGAGGATTATTTCATCAACATAAGGTTTATGAAGATCAAGTACCCCTTCATGTAAATAGTGTTTATTAATATCTCCACCTAAAATTTTGTTTGCCTTTATTATTTCATTATTTAATTCTTCAATAGAGCCAATGCATATTTGTTCTGTACCATCTTCATTTCTCCAAATCGGTAACGGTGTTCCCCAGTACCTGCTGCGGCTCAGGTTCCAGTCAACCATGTTTTCTAACCAGTTGCCAAACCGCCCTGTTCCCGTGGAAGCAGGTTTCCAGTTGATGGTTTTATTTAATTCAATCATCCTGTCTTTTACTGCCGTTGTTCTAATAAACCATGCATCTAACGGATAATAAATGATAGGCTTATCGGTGCGCCAGCAATGCGGATAACTGTGTTCGTATTTTTCTACTTTAAATGCCCTGTTCTCTTTTTTAAGTTTTACTGCTATATCTACATTAACATCTGAGTAATTTTTTTCATTTCTATAATCCTTTACAAACCTTCCGCTAAATTCACCTACACCTTCCACAAACTTTCCTTCTTTATCAACAAGGGTAAGTATTCCAAGATTATTTTTTTTACCGGCTTTAAAGTCATCAGCACCAAAGGCAGGGGATGTATGAACGATACCCGTTCCATCCTCGGTAGTAACAAAATCTCCTAAAACCACTTTAAAAGGTTGTGCCCCGGGGGTTATCTCATCAATTTTTTCAAGTGTATTTGCTTCAGAGGGGAGTAATTGTTCGTAGGTACAGCCTTCAATTTGCTTGCCTTTAAATTCTGCTAATATTTTCCAGGGAAGAATTTTTGACTCAGCAGTATAGTTATTAAAATCACCATTGTCCGCCTCTGGTTTAAAATATTTATTCAATAAGGCTTTAGCAAGGATTACATTAACAGGAAAATGGGTGTAAGGGTTGAAGGTTTTTACCAAAACATAATCAATGCTTGCACCAACGGTTAATCCAAGGTTTGAAGGAAGCGTCCATGGGGTAGTTGTCCATGCTAAAAAGAAAACAGCCCCCTCTAAATCTCCCCCCAAAGGGGAGACTTCCGAATCTCTCCATGATTTGGAAGAAAGCTCAATTAATTGATTGCCAAAGAAATTTTTATTTTTTATTCTTTCAGAGGAGGTTGGAAGGAGGCGGAACATGGCAACAACACTTGTATCTTTTACATCTTTATAAGTGCCCGGCTGGTTTAATTCATGAGAACTTAATCCAGTACCGGCAGCCGGGGAAAAAGGTTGAATACTTACATCTTCATACAACAAATTTTTATTGTACAATTCTTTTAAACACCACCATAAGGTTTCAATATAGTTACTCTCAAATGTAACATAGGGATGGTCCAGATCAACCCAATAGCCCATTTTTTTAGTGAGATCATCCCATTGATCCTTAAATTTTAAAACTTCTCTGCGGCAGGTAGCATTATATTCTTCAACAGATATTTTTCTGCCGATATCTTCTTTTGTTATGCCTAAAAGTTTTTCTACGCCCAATTCTACTGGCAATCCATGTGTATCCCAGCCACCTTTACGTTTTACCTGATAACCCTGCATGGTTTTATAACGGCAAATCAAATCTTTTAAGGTTCGGGAAATAACATGATGGATACCAGGCATACCATTAGCGCTTGGCGGGCCTTCATAAAAAACAAAAGGATCACACCCTTCTCTTTGTTGAACACTCTTTTCAAATACTTTATTACTATCCCATTCTGCCAACATCTCTTCTGCAATACCGGGTAAGTTTAAATGTTTGTATTCTTTATAGCGAATGCTCATACCTATAGCTAAAATCTTTGTAGAAAAAAAGGAGGCGAAGTTAAGGTTTTTATACCCCACTTAGTTTAAGGAATATTGATTACTAAATGAAGCGTACTACTTTTCTATTGAATGATTATGGTATTCATAAAAGTTATTCACAAATTTTTTGATTTGGCATAATGTTGGGCACATTAATAATACCTATAAACATTTCGAATTTAAATTTTTATAAATATGTCCGTTGCTAATAGATTTGAGTAATAAAATACTTTACTATTTTTTTTGCTGGTTTAGGTTTTATTAGGGCACGAACGGAGATAATTTATCTCCGTTTATTTTTATAATGATCCAAACTCCATACTTTTCTTCAGGTTAATTGAGCCCTTTTTTATATAATAAACGTTTTTGCAGCGTTAATTGTTTTGTCAAGATCCTCATATGTCAATGCATTGGAAAGGAACCAACTTTCGTAAGCAGAAGGAGGCAAATAAATACCATTTTCCAACATGTGATGGAAAAATTTATTGAATAAAGGAATATCTGCTTTTGATGCACTTTCAAAATCAATAATATCATGATCACAAAAGTGTATGCTTATCATGCTACCCAAACGATTAATGCGATGCCTAATTCCTTTTTTATCAAAAATCTCATGAAGCTTTTTTTCAAGGTAAGTGCATTTTTCATCCAGCTCTTTGTATATCAGTTGATTATCTTTTAATTGCTTTAACATGGTATAGCCGGCGATCATAGCAATAGGATTACCACTTAAAGTACCCGCCTGGTAAACATTTCCTAAAGGAGAAATATGCTCCATAATTTTCTGCTTGCCACCAAAAGCACCAACAGGTAAGCCGCCTCCTATCACTTTTCCATACGTTACAAGATCAGCATCAATGTTTAATTTTTCCTGTGCTCCTCCCAATGCTAATCTAAAGCCTGTCATTACTTCATCAAAAATGAAAACAATATTTTCTTCATCACAAATTTTTCGGAGCCCTTCCAAATAATTTTTTTTTGGAAGAATACATCCCATGTTACCTGCAACGGGTTCAATAATAATAGCAGCTATTTCATTTTTATTTTCTTCACACAGTTTTTTTACTGCATTTAAATTATTGTAGGGTGCCGTTAATGTATCAACCGAAACACCGGCAGTTACTCCGGGAACTGTTTGAATATTTAAAGTTGCAACACCGCTCCCCGCCTTTACCAAAAAGGGATC
>JBBJOK010000143.1:0-7479 GCA_037721545.1 Chitinophagaceae bacterium | reverse complement strand
TAAAATTTTGTATGATTCCTAAACTTATTCCAGTCTGCATGGTATTTATACTGTTTTCTACCTTTCACATCAATTCCGGTAACCTGAAGGTGGCCATTAACTTTTGAGCATATCCAAACATTTGTCCACGCAGGAGGAATTACCAAATGTTTTATTCGTAAAAGCTCCTCATCATCAACAAGTTTTTTGTCTTTAAAAAGATATTGAAATTTATCTCCTTGTTTCACTCTTACAATACCCGGTTCAGTGTCACTCACATAAACGAGATTAATTGCTTTTGCTGTTTTTACAGGATCGCTTCCAATGCTCTTTATTTTTTTGCTTGAAACTTTTATTTCATCTCCGCTTTCAGTTGTCATTTATTTTTTATTATCCATTTACGATTTCTCCGCCATTGGGATGTAATACCTGGCCGGTAATATAACTTGCATCATCACTCGCAAGAAATAAAAATGATGGTGCAACTTCTACAGGTTCTCCTGCACGCTTCATTGGTACATCGCTTCCATGCTTTGCAACTTTATCTCCATCAAATGTAGATACAACGAGGGGTGTCCAGATGGGGCCGGGGGCAACCGCATTTACCCTTATACCTTTTTCAATTAAATTATGTGCAAGGCTTCTTGTAAAACTCACTATCGCACCTTTTGTAGAAGCATAATCAATAAGGTCGGTGCTGCCTCTATATGCTGTAACAGAAGTGGTATTAATTATGGAACTCCCCTTTCGCATCACGGATAATGCAGCTTTAGTTACCCAGAAATAAGAAAAAATATTAGTTTCAAAAGTTTTTAATAATTGTTTTGTTGAGATGTCTTCCAGGCTTTTGCTTTCCCAATGTACAGCTGCGTTATTAATTAATATATCAATTCTTCCAAAATGTTTAATTGCTTTTGATACTGCATTTATACAAGCCCTTTCTTTACTAATATCTGCAGGTATTAATAAACATTTTCTTTTATACTCCTCCTCAATTATTTTTTTGGTTTGTTGAGCATCTTTGTTTTCGCTTAAATACACAATTGCGACATCAGCACCTTCTTTTGCAAATAAAATAGCTACTGCCTTTCCTATACCGCTATCCCCCCCTGTTACAAAAGCAATTTTATTATTCAGCCTACCACTTCCACTTATTTTTGGATAATCAAATACCGGCAGGGGTTTCATTTTATTTTCTTCTCCAGGCTTGTTTTGTTTTTGGAGGGGCCTGATATTCTTTTTAGGATTCGTTTTTTGCATAATTATATATAAACTTCATGAGGAAATAAATCTACGAAAATATTTTTATCGACATTAAAGAACTCCGCTTGTTTCCGCCTGCTCATCTAATTTATCTTCATCTTCCAGATCTTCCTTAAGTTCTTTCACAGGTAATGGCTCACCTTGGTCTTCATCGTTGTCGGATTCGTTTTTTAAAACGTCTTCATCATCATTGTTTGTTATTTGTGAGGAGCTTGTTTCTGTTGATAATTCTTTACCATCGACCGCCTTTTTAAATTTCGGCGGTTCATCGGGGTTTATAATCTGTGTCATAAAATAAATTTAGATTGATAATCATTGTAGAGAAAATTATATGCCAATAAAAGATTCCCAATATAATACAGAGATCTACTTAAGTATTTTTGCTATCATCTCCGGTTACGGGTAATATTAGTTATAGCTTTACAATTATTCAAGAACATTGCTAATGACAATTTTTTCTAAAATAATTAATGGAGAAATACCAGGTTATAAAATTGCAGAGAATGAAAAATTTTTTGCCTTTTTAGACGTGTATCCTCTTGTAGAAGGGCACACTTTGGTAGTACCCAAAATTGAAATAGATAAATTTTTTGATATGCCCGAGCAGTATCTTAGGGAAATGCTTTTGTTTGCAAAGCCAATAGCCATAGCAATTGAAAAAGCATTTGATTGTAATAGGTGTGGATTAAGTGTTGTAGGGCTGGAAATAGCGCATGCACACATGCATCTTGTCCCTATTAATAATGCTGACGACCTCAATTTTACCCGCGCCAAGATTAAATTATCACCCGAAGAATTACAATCTGCTCAACAAAAAATACTTAATTTTTTATAAAAGTTATTTTAATCTCTCCGGATTTTTTGCCAGAAAATCTTTCCATCCATTAATTTTTTTACCAGATACTTTTAATAAAGTATTATCCTGAAAATGATGACATACAGCTACAGCTAATGCATCTGTAGCATCCAGATATTTGGGATCATCCTTAAAATTTACAATTCGTTGTAGCATTTTCATCACTTGTAATTTATCCGAATTTCCATTTCCTGTAATGGATTGCTTGATTTTTCGCGGAGAATATTCTGTAACGGGCACACCTGAATGCATTGCTGCCGCGATTGCAACACCCTGCGCCCTACCTAATTTCAACATGCTCTGTACATTTTTACCAAAAAAAGGTGCTTCAATAGCTAATTCATTTGGGGAATGTTCTTTTACCAATTCGCAAACTTTATTATGAATTAAGCTTAGTCTTTCATAAGCATCTTTTTTTGCCGAAAGCTTTAGTACATCCATCTCTATTAACGCTACTATATTACCGGAAACTTTTATTATTCCAAACCCCATCATTAATGTACCAGGATCAATACCTAAAATGATTTTTGAAGGTTTTTGCAAAGCGAAGATTATTTTTGAACACATGTTCAGGATGAACAAAAATATCAAAATATTCCTCAATTATGTTCTGGGCCCGCTGCTTTGCATATGGTTATTTTACTCTTTATACCAACAGATAAAGACACAGCCACATCTTATTGATTCACTAGCATTAATAAAGAAGGCTCCCTTTGGTGAACAGGCATGGATGTTTTGGTTGGTAATACTTCTCGCTTTTGCAAATTGGGGGTTGGAAGCAAAAAAATGGCAGCTGTTAATGGAAAAGCTTCAGCCATTAAAATATTTTGTGGCACTCAAAGGTGTATTATGCGGGGTTGCTCTTTCTCTGCATACGCCGAACAGGATTGGAGAATACGGAGGTAGAGTATTTTATGTAAATGAAGGAAACAGGCTCAAGTCAGTTTCTTTATCCATAGCAGGAAGCATATGCCAACTTACAATTACATTTTTAATGGGATGTGGGGGGTTAATTTTTATATTAATTACTGAGCATTCCAATGAGAGTTCCATCATGGGTCTTTCTTTTTTTTGGTTAGAGGTTTTATTATTTTTATCTATTGTTTCCTCATTCATTCTTTTGATATTTCTTTTTAAATTATCATGGATAATAAGATTGCTTGAAAGAGTACCCGCTTTTTCAAAAAGCATTAAATATTTAAAAGTACTGGAAGAATTTACTCCCAAATTATTGTTAAGGTTGCTCATTCTTTCGCTTATTCGCTACCTGGTTTTCGTAATACAGTATATATTGTTGTTACGGTTACTACATGTGGAAATTCTCTGGCAGCAAGGGTTTTGGCTTATAACTGTATTGTATTTAGTAATGGCTATTGTTCCCTCCTTTGCAATTGCTGAACTTGGGATAAGAGGAAAATTTAGTGTAGAACTTCTAAGTTTGTACAGTGCAAATATCATTGGCATACTGGGAACAACATTTGGAATTTGGTTTATCAATCTATTTATACCCGCTTTGGCAGGGTGCTATTTTATAATATCGAAAAGATTTTTCAAAGACAGAATTGAGAACAACAGATGAGACATTTAGTAAAAAGTATTGCAACACTATTAATTATTCTTACCACTTTTTCTTTAAAGGCAGGTGATGAATTTTGTGGAGTGAGGAATACCGCATTTAAACCTGCAGAATTGATTACTATGAAAGTGTTTTATACCACTATGGGGATGTATATAGCAGCCGGGGAAGCGTCTTTTTCTGTAGGCCTGGAAAAATTCAATGGCCGGGTTGCTTACCATTGTGTCGGTATCGGAAAATCATATTCTTTCTTTGATAATTTTTTTAAAGTACGCGACCGTTATGAGAGTTATATAGATACCGCTACTATGCTGCCCTTAAAATTTATACGTGATGTTAGTGAGGGAGGGTATAAAATTTATAATAATGTAACCTTTAATCACTCCGCCGGCACGGCAGTGAGCACAAAAGGAGTATTTAAAATTCCAAATTGTATCCAGGATGTTGTGAGTGCCATGTACTATGCCCGCAATGTAAATTTCGATAAATTTAAAGTCAACGATAAAATACCTTTCGACATGTTTTTAGATGATCAGGTAAATCATTTGTATCTCAGGTATATGGGTAAAGAGATTATTAAAACAAGATTTGGAAGATTTCGTTCAATAAAAATAAAACCCTTACTGGTGAAAGGAACTATGTTTGAAGGAGGTGAAAAAATGACTGTATGGGTTAGTGATGATCCTAATCGGTTGATATTAAGAATAGAATCTCCAATTACTGTGGGCAGCGTTAAAGTTGATATGATGAAATATAAAAACTTACGACATCCGCTAACTTCCTTAATAAAAGAGCGGTAATTAAATATCTGACAGCTTAAAAGTATCCCTGCTTCTAATTCCCTTTTCTGTTAATTGAAGAGTACAGCATTCAATTAATGGATCGTGTTCAAAAAATAAAATATAATCTCGTTGTTGCGCCTCAGTTAGAAATATTTTTTTTTCCTGCAAAGTTTGCAATGGCCTCATATCGTAAGCCATTACATACGGCAGCGGAATATGTGCCACTGATGGAAGAAGGTCTGCCATGAAGACAATACTCTTTCCTTTATAATTTATTTGTGGAAGCATCATAGATTCAGTATGCCCATTCATAAATCTTACTTTTATATTTTCAGAGAAGACCACCTCATCGCTGGTTTGTATAAATTTTAATTTACCGCTTTCCTGTATTGGCGTAATATTTTCTTTTAAAAAACTTGCCTTTTCTCTTTCATTGGGATTTATAGCCCAATCCCAGTGAAGTTTATTGCTCCAGTATGTTGCATTTTTAAATGCAGGTACTAATTTGTCTTCTAATTTTTCTATAGATCCACCGCAATGATCAAAATGTAAATGCGTTAAAAAAACATCGGTAATATCATCTTTGGTATATCCTTTATTTGCCAATGATTTTTCAAGCGTATCATCTCCATGTAAGAAATAATGCCCAAAAAACTTTTCATCCTGTTTATTTCCCATGCCATTATCAACTAATATAAGTTTATCACCATCTTCAATTAGTAAACACCGCATTGCCCAACTGCACATATTATTTTCGTCAGGTGGGTTTAATTTTTGCCACATACTTTTTGGCACAACACCAAACATAGCTCCACCGTCAAGCTTAAAATGCCCTGTATTTATTGAAAACATTTTCATGCCTGGCTGGTTTTTAATTTATTTTGTTTGTTTAATGCTGCCATTAATGCTAATAAACCAAACGTAAAAAATATCATAAGGGAAAGAACAGAATTGCGCATATCCTGAGTTAGTTCTTCAATAAATCCAAAAGCTGTAAGACCAATTACAATAGCCACTTTTTCTGTTACATCGTAAAAGCTAAAAAATGAAGCAGTATCATTCGTTACAGGCATGAGCTTGGAATAGGTTGATCTGCTCAAGGCCTGAATGCCTCCCATAACCAAACCAACGGCTATCGCAATTGCATAAAAATGATATTGAGTTTGCATTTTATAGCCGGCAATACATATCCCGATCCAAAAAATAACCACGCCGATTAATACTTGCAAATTTCCATATTTTTTTGAAAGGCGGGACATTGTAAATGCTCCGGCGATTGCTACAAGTTGAATTAATACTACAGTAATTATCAAATTTGTTGAAGGCAGATTTAATACTTTACTTCCAAAATTAGTAGCCGCAAGCATTACTGTTTGCACTCCCATATTATAAAAGAAAAACGCAATCAAAAATCTTTTGAGAACCGGCAATTTCATAAGCTGTAAAAAAACCTTTTTTAATTCGCTGAATCCACCCTTTATAAAATTCTTTTTAGCCGCAGCAGGTGCTAAAGGTTTACCATTTGGCAAACGGTGGAAAGTAATTTGAGCAAACCCAATCCACCATATTCCAACTAATAAAAAAGTAAACCTTACTGCATCACCGGTGCTATTGAGAAATGGAATTTTTTCCCAGAATGTAACGAGAATAAATCCTATTATCTGCATCAAAACACTGCCTATGTATCCGAATGAAAAACCCTTGGCACTAATCCTGTCTCTATCAGCTACAGAAGCAATTTCCGGTAGGTAAGAATTATAAAAAACCAAACTACTGTAAAAACCAAAAGCTGCAATCATCATACACACTATCCCCAGCGTAAAATATTCCGGAGTAAAAAAATACAAGGCACTGCACGCAAGTGAACCAAGTGTACAAAAGAATTGCATAAACCTTTTTTTGTTTCCATTGTAATCTGCAATCGAAGACAAAATGGGCAGTGTAAAAGCAACCATTAAATAAGTAAAGGCTAGTGCATAACTGTATAAAGCTGTGTTTACAAAAGTTCTTCCCAAAAAATGAACCTGCCCATTGAAAGGTTCCGCTTTTGTCATTTCAGTATAATAAATAGGAAAAAATGTTGTAGTGATTACAAGGTTATAAACCGAGTTTGCCCAATCGTACATGGCCCAGCCAGTAACAACTTTTTTGGAAGCAGTTTGCATGATAGATGAAATAAGTTTTCAAGATACAAAAACTGTAACAACAAAAAATCTGCTTGATGTTCTACTTTATCCAACCCAGATAAATTAGTACAAGCAATGCTATCCCCACAATAATTCGGTAGATCCCCCAAACCCTAAATCCATATTTTTTTAAAAATGTGATAAAGAATTTGATTGCTAATAATGCTACTATAAATGCCACTACATTACCAATACCTAATAACTTTATTTCTTCTGAAGTAAAGGCACCATTTTCTTTTGTATGCTTATATAATTTATATACTGTAGCAGCCAGCATTGTGGGTACCGCTAAAAAAAAGGAAAATTCCGCCGCTGCACTCCTGGTAAGTTTTTGCTGCATGCCGCCTATTATAGATGCTGCACTTCGGCTAACACCAGGTACCATTGCAAGGCATTGCCAGATCCCGATAATAAATGCTTTTGTAAAAGAAACTTCTTTTTCATTATGCACCACAGGATTATTAAATGCTTTATCAATAAAGACTAAGATGATTCCTCCAACAAGCATACTTATTGCTACGGTTAAAGAACTATCGAGGAGCTCATCAATTTTTTTTGAAAATAAAAATCCAAAAAATAATGCCGGCAAAACTGCAATGGCAAGTTTTGCATAAAATTGCCATTGAGAAAAATTAAAGAATTTTTTATAATATAAAACCACTACTGCTAAAATTGCCCCTAATTGTATAGCTATTGTAAAAACCTTTGTAAAAGCATCTTCCGGCATTTGCATTAACTTTTGAGTAATAATCATATGGCCGGTAGATGAAATGGGAATAAACTCTGTTATTCCTTCTACAATGGCTATAATAATGGATTCAGTTACTGTCATGTAAT
>JBBJOK010000142.1:1381-7483 GCA_037721545.1 Chitinophagaceae bacterium | reverse complement strand
TGCCTGTCTGCGTCTAATCGTACCAAAATAAAGATCAATACCGTAAAGGTTAGCAGGGAGGAGCCACCATAACTCAATAAGGGTAATGTGATACCGATAACCGGTGCAAGCCCAATTGTCATGCTGATATTAATAGCGATATGAAAGAAGATAAGCCCGGCAACGCTATAAGCGTAAACTCTGCTGAATGTGCTTCGTTGCCGCTCAGCGATATAAACAATTCTTAATAAAAATAAAAGATACAACAGCACAACTAAAGCGCTTCCCCAAAAACCAAAATTTTCTCCTACGGAAGTAAAAATGAAATCAGTATGTTGCTCTGGCACAAAATCTCCCTGGGTTTGTGTACCCTTTAAAAAGCCTTTACCCCAAAATCCTCCTGAACCGATAGCGATTTTTGACTGCTTTACATTATAGTTTTCTTTTTCTTTCTTTTGTTTTTTGGCATTAATATTTTCTTTTTCTTTTTGCTCGCTTAGCTCAACTGCAGTCTCGGTATCTTCTGGTATATAATCTACTCCAAAAGTGTTTAAAATTCTTTCTACCTGGTAAGGGTGAAGAACATTTTTAAAAATATAAGGAACTGCAAACCGCTGAATGCTTACACATAATATCCAAAAACCTATTACCATTAATAAAATTGAATTTCTTCTCATTATCGCTTTTCTCATAAAAAATATTACTGCACCCGCAATTACAGTAAGCATTATTGCCAGGGTGTTTTTTTCTATAAGTATTGTAGCAACAACCAGCACGGCTAAAGAAAGTCCTATTATTAGATAGACAGCAGGCAAGCCCTCTCTGTACATAGGTATTAAAAATGCAAAGTAAACAAGCGCTAAACCAGTTTCATTTTGTAGTAAAGAAAATCCAATGGGTATTAATGCAAATAATGCTGCAATAGCCTGCGACTTAGGCTCTTTAAAATCAGTTTCTGACCGGGAAAGATATTTTGCAAGTGCCAGCGCTGTAAAAATTTTACAGGTTTCAACAGGCTGAAGATTAAAAAATCCAAGTGGTATCCACGATTTTGAGCCATTGATCTCTCTACCAACAATAAAAGTCGTTATCATTAATAGTATGCCCAAAACATAACTCATATTTGCTGTTGCAGTAAAAAATTTACTATCAGTGAGCAATAAAAATGTGGCCGCAATTACAGAGATGCCAATAAATAAAAGTTGTTTTGAATAATTTTTTTTAAGATCGATTATAGTCTGTAAAACATTTTCCTCGCTACGATGTTCAACAGAAAATATGCATAAGAATCCGATAGCCACAAGTATGATATAAAGCCATACCACCGTCCAGTCAATTCCTTTTGATATTACAGCCTGGTTACCCATTAATACTTTTATATTTATCTCGTAGTGTCTCTTGTTTGTTTCTTTTTATCATCCTGTAAAATTGCTTCCGTATTGGCTTTAATTGCTGCATCATCAGGCTTGTCTTTCTTCTTTTGATTTTCTTTTTGCCTGGCTTTTTTTAATTTATCCAGCGCCTCCTGATTATCCTGTTCTTCCATACCCATTGTATCTTTAATAATTTTTATGTACCCTTTTGCAATAAGGTAAGATGTATCTCTTGAATGCAGTAAGGAATCACGAGTGCGAAGTTCTTTGTAAATTCTTGGCGGCATAAGATTCAGTTTAGAGATGGCTTCTACTTTCTCCTTTCTGGCAGGGTCTGTAATTGAATCTTTTAAATATTGCTCAATCATAAAGCTGGCGATAGGGGCGGCAGAACTTGCGCCAAAGCCTGCATTTTCACAAATAACAGCAATGGCAATTTTAGGATTTTCTCTTGGCGCAAAAGCAGAAAAAAAAGCGTGGTCTTTTTGTTTAACTCCCTTATATGCATTTTCAACCGTACCTGTTTTACCACAAACAACGATGCCTGGTACTTTGGCGTATGAACCGGTACCTGTTTCCATCACTCCCTGCATGCCATCATGTACTGCTTCAAAAATGTTATCCGAAATATTTAAAGCTGTATGTTTTTCTGAAAATTTTGTAAGCATTCCAAAAGTATCGCCGCCTTCAATAGAATCTATCAAGTGAGGAATTTTATACCATCCTTTATTGGCGAGGTAGGCCATTTCATTTGCAACCTGCAAAGGTGTAACATCCACTTCCCCCTGGCCGATACTTACAGAACGAAAAGTGCAAAAATTCCAACGTCCTTCTCCATATATTGTGTTATAAGTTTTTGGGGTGGGAATTTTTCCGTTTTTTTCAGATGGAACATCAACACCAAGCTTATGGCCTAAACCAAAAGCATACATATATCTATCCCATACCCGTAAGCTACTATCAACATTTGGGTATTTAGGGTTACTGATTACCCTCTGCATAACATTAGCAAAATAAGTATTGCATGAGTGGGTAATTGCCCCCTGGAGCGACCATACACCGGGGTCTAAACATCGCATTGGTCTGCCACAACCATAAAAAGCACCCGTGCATAAAAAAGTTGTTGAAGGTGTAACTACTCCTTCCTGTAAACCAATCAATGCCTGTAATGTTTTAAAAGTTGAACCCGGAGCATAGGTTGAGTTCACGGTTCTATTCATTAATGGAAGCCGGGGATCGAGTAATAATTCAGCAAAATGTTTTTTTCTTTCGGAACCTGTTAATAGCTTAGGCTTGAATGTAGGCGAACTCACCATTGCCAATATGCCACCGGTTTTCGGATCGATGGCAACTATTGCCCCTACCTTATTCTCCATTAATTTTTCTCCCAATATTTGCAATTCAATATCAAGAGAAGTATGCATGTTTTGACCTGCAATAGCTGCTGTATCAAATCTTCCATTTTCAATTCTGCCTGTTATACGGTTCTTATTATCTCTTTTCATGAATTCTATCCCACGCTGCCCCATCAATACCTTTTCATAACTCCTTTCCAGGCCAGTCCATCCTGCGTAATCTCCCATCTGGTAACCTTCACCTGCATGCCTTTTTAAAAAAGAAGAATCTACTTCGGATAGATAACCTAAAATATTTCCCGCTGCATCAAAAGGGTAATCTCTTACCGGTCTTTCCTGTAAATAAAATGCCGGAACATATTTGTACATACTCTCATTAAGTCTTGCAATTTTTTCCTGCGGCAATAATGCCTCAAATACTGAGGGACGATAGCTTTTATTCTTTATGATAGCTGTAATAATTCTTTTCCTAAATTCAGCAGTATCAATCCCAAGTATTTTACAAAGAGAAAAAGTATCTACGCCTTTTAATTTAGCCGGAGTTACCATCAGATCATAAATAATTGTGTTCTGT
Source organism: Chitinophagaceae bacterium (assembly GCA_037721545.1). Lineage (GTDB taxonomy): Bacteria > Bacteroidota > Bacteroidia > Chitinophagales > Chitinophagaceae > Ginsengibacter. The sequence goes on along the minus strand of JBBJOK010000142.1, from coordinate 4,202 downwards.
AAAATGGCTCTGTTTTTCCGGTCAAATAAAATTCCCCTGTCCGGATAAATTACTTTTCTGAATCTTCCCTGCTCATCAGCCATTATGGAATATTTTTTATTTATCACCTGCAGGTTGAACAATTGAAAAATCATTATACTGCACATGGCAATAAAAATCAGGATGATTACATTTTTGCGGGACTGATTAAAAACAGACACTTAGAGTGATTTAACGGCGGTGTGAAGAGGAAAAGAATAGTTACAAAAATAATCTCTCTAAGCTGTATTTGTTCTAAATTTTTGTTTACGAACAAATAATAATTCTGCAATTAAAGTTAAAAATAAAGATATAGCGAGTGATAAAAATGTTTTTCCGATAAAATACCAGAAGCCCGCGAATTGTAAGGCTTCCAGTAAAAAAAGAAAGGCATGATGTATAAACGTTAAAACAGCTACATAAATAAAATAAGATCCAAAGCCCATACTTTTTATAGAGGGCTCTTCATAGTTAGCCTCCGCTCCTTCATGCGTTATTAAAAGGTTTATTACGAAAGGCCGCAAGTAAGCAATAAGTATACAAGGCGCTGCATGCAATCCCGGTGTTTTGGTAAAATAATCCAACGCAAGACCAGTAGCTACAGCTAAAAGCATTAATGTTTTTCTTCCGGTTTTAAATGGAAGCCACAGAATAAATAAAAAATAAATGTATGGATTAACAAGATGATGCAGCGGAGGTATTTGATTAAATACAAATACCTGCACTAAAATAAAAAGTAAAAATCTGATTATATTTTTTACCAGGCTACTCATTTATTTTTTTAACCCTTTGTAATAACTCCCTTGGCTCTTCTTTTTTAAGGTTGTTAATAATATAAGCGAACTGCAGGTTGTAAAAGTTAGCTGCTGTTTTAACCGTAAAAGCGTATGAGTTAGTGCTCTTGTCTTCTGTAATTCCTTCAATTGTGCCTATCAGCAATCCATAGGGGAATTTGTCAGAAAAGCCGCTCGTAATAACCGAATCACCTTTATTTACTTTAACACTTTTGCCAATATCTTTTAATGTAACGGTGTTGGTTTTTTTGCCATCCCATATTACATTGCCTACCTCGCCTGTTTTCTTTAGTTTGGCACTAATGTTACTTTGGTGATGAAGCAAACTCATTACCACTGCATAATTATTGCTGATGTCAATCACGGTGCCTACTACAGCATTATTTATATCAATAACTCCAAGATCTTTTTGTGCACCCTGTAACACTCCACGGTTCAATTGAATATAATTATTCGGAAGGCTAACCGAGTTACCAATAACTTTTGCCTGCATATATTGATACTTCCTGTACTTTTCAGTTGAATCAATCCTTATAGTGTCTATAGAAAATTTATTGATGGTATCAGGAATTTCAAAATCCTGTTTTAATTTATTGTACAGTCTTTCATTTGCCTTTACCAAAGAATCATTTGTACGTTTTAATTGAAAATAATATTCTACGCTATTGTATTGTTTATAAATTTTACCGGTTACTTCATTAGCAACACCCATAAAAACTGCATTGTGATGCTTATTATAATTAAAAACCATAAATAAGCAAATGCCCAGTAATATTAAAAAGAAAATAAAATTAAAATATCTGCGAAGGAATAAAAAGATGTTATGCATACAAGGTGAGGTTAAAGGTTAAAGGTTTGTGGTTGGGCTTTACCCTATACTTTTCACCCTCTGCTTTTCGCCTTTTTATCTCATTACAAAAGGATAACGGTCATAATGTTTTAATGCTAAACCGGTTCCCCTAACTACACTTTTTAAAGGATCATCGGCAATGTGGACAGGTAATTTAATTTTTGCTGCAATTCTTTTATCTAGTCCCCTTAATAAAGCACCTCCCCCGGTTAAGTACAAGCCCCTGCGATAAATATCAGATGCTAATTCAGGTGGCGTTGTTTCCAGGGCTTTAAGAATTGCTTCTTCAATTTTAAAAATAGATTTATCAATTGCCTCTGCAACCTCCTGGTAACTTACAAATATTTGTTTGGGAATACCTGTTACAAGATCACGTCCGTTAACTGGTATATCATCAGGCGGATTTTCCAGATCTTTCATAGCTGCCCCTATTTGTATTTTAATTTGTTCGGCTGTTCTTTCTCCGATTAATAAACTGTGGTAACGGCGCAAAGCTTCCATAATGTCGGCAGTAAATTCATCGCCCGCAATACGGATAGATTGATCACAAACAATACCGGCGAGTGCTATAACAGTAACGCCTGTAGTTCCTCCTCCTATATCAATGATCATATTACCTACAGGCTCTTCCACATCAATACCAATACCTAAGGCTGCAGCCATAGGCTCATGTAATAAATAAACTTCTTTTGCGCCTGCCTGTTCTGCACTGTCTCTAACGGCACGCTTTTCCACTTCAGTAATGCTGCTGGGTATGCAAATCATCATTCTCCAGCTGGGTGCAAATAATCGTTTTTTTGGGTAGATCATTTTGATCATTGCCCTTATCATTAATTCAGCAGCATTAAAATCTGCAATAACACCGTCTTTTAAAGGCCTAACAGTACGGATACTTTCATGGGTTTTTTCATGCATCATCAATGCTTTTTTACCAACCGCCAATAAGTTCTTGGGATTATTACGATCCAAGGCCACAATAGAGGGCTCATTTACTACCACTACATCATTGTGAATGATAAGGGTATTTGCTGTTCCCAGGTCTATTGCAATTTCCTGTGTAAAAAAATTAAAAAGGCCCATGCTTTTGGGTAAAAATTAAAAGGGTAAACGATGCCTGCAAAGTTGAAGTAAATAATTTGAATTAACAATGGCAAACATT
>JBBJOK010000142.1:0-1281 GCA_037721545.1 Chitinophagaceae bacterium | reverse complement strand
CGATAATACATACCATCAAAATGTATCTGATCCAGGATATTTTTTGAAAGCTCAATTGCTTCTGCAAGTGTATCAGATAAGGCCGATACTGCTAATACCCTTCCCCCATTGGTAACGATCTCTTCGCCTGATTTTTTTGTACCCGAATGAAATACCATTATACCTCCTTCGGGGCCAATAGTTTTTATGGATTCGGGATTATCTAAATATCCAAAATCAATTGATTTGCCTTTTTCGTATTCGGCAGGGTAGCCACCACTCACCGCAACGATTGTTGCCGCACATCTTTGATCAATATCAATTTTTTGTTTACCTAATTTTTGTTTTGATGTTGAAAGAAATAATTCAACTAAATCATTTTTTAATCTTAGCAAAACCACTTCCGTTTCCGGATCGCCCATTCTACAGTTATACTCAATAACCCATGGATCATCTTCTACTTTTATCAATCCAAAAAATATAAAACCTTTGTATTCAAGTTTATCTTTTTTTATACCTTCAATAGTAGGCTCTATTATTTTTTTTACAACTTTTTGCATGAAAGTTTCATGCGCAAATGGCACAGGGCTTATAGCTCCCATTCCTCCTGTATTCAGCCCGGTATCTCCTGCTCCAATTCTTTTATAATCTTTGGCTTCAGGAAGTACAACAAAATCTTTACCATCGGTTAAAGCAAAAACACTTAACTCAATTCCCTTTAAAAATTCTTCCACAACAACTTTTTTTCCTGCATCTCCAAATTTTGCCTGCTGTAATATTTGTTCAAACGCTGTTAATGCCTCCTTGTGATTTTCGCAGATTAGTACACCCTTGCCTGCTGCTAACCCATCTGCTTTTAATACAACCGGCAGTGGATGGGTTTTAATATATTCTACGCCTTCTTCATAATTAGTTAGTTCAAATTCTTTGTAGGCAGCTGTTGGAATATTGTGTCGCTGCATAAATGCTTTTGCAAAGGATTTACTTCCTTCCAGTTTTGAAGCTTCCCGGGATGGGCCAATTATCGCTATATTTTTAAGTTCATTATCATTTTTGAAAAAATCATAAATACCAAATACCAATGGGTCTTCAGGTCCCACTACAACCATTTCAATAATATGTGTAAGGCATGCTTTTTTTATTGCCTCAAAATCATTCACCGAAATATCAAGGTTCTCGCCATACTCAGCAGTGCCGGCATTACCGGGTGCTATAAATAAATTAGAAAGTATTTTGCTGCGACTGATCTTCCATGCAAATGCATGTTCTCTGCCTCCGCTGCCAAGAATAAGAATATTCAAA